>NZ_NHSG01000363.1:0-13977 GCF_020024005.1 Streptomyces purpurogeneiscleroticus | reverse complement strand
TCATGCCTTCCACCACGACAGCGCCCGCCCCCGCTGCCGGAACGCTCACCGTCGAGAAGGTCGGCGGCCGTCTCGGCGCCGTCCTCTCCGGAGTACGCCTCGGCGGCGACCTCGCGCCCGAGACGGTTGCCGCGATCCGCGCCGCCCTGCTGGAACACAAGGTCATCTTCTTCCGCGACCAACACCACCTGGACGAGGAGAGCCACGAGCAGTTCGCCACGCTCCTCGGCACCCCGGTGGCACACCCGACCGTCCCCTCCGCCGACGGCCGCTACGCCCTGCCGATCGACTCCGACTACGGCGGCCGGGCCAACCAGTGGCACACCGACGTCACCTTCGTCCCCGCCTACCCGGCCTTCTCCATCCTCCGTGCCGTCGTCATCCCGCCCTACGGCGGCAACACCCTGTGGGCCAACACCGCCACCGCGTACAGCAACCTCCCCGCACCGCTGCGCGCCCTCGCCGACAGCCTCCGTGCCGAGCACACCAACGACTACGACTACGCGGCGCTGCGCCCCAACGCCGCGCCCGAGCAGCTGCTCCACTACCGGGAGATCTTCACCGCCACGAAGTTCCGCACCGAGCACCCGGTGGTCCGGGTGCACCCGGAAACCGGTGAACGCGTCCTGCTGCTCGGCAACTTCGCCCAGCGCATCACCGGCCTCACCGGAGCGGACTCCCGCGCCCTGGTGAACCTCTTCCAGTCCCACATCGAGCGGCCGGAGAACACCGTGCGCTGGCAGTGGCAGGTCGGCGACGTGGCGATCTGGGACAACCGCGCCACCCAGCACTACGGCGTGGACGACTCCGACGACCATGTGCGCAAGCTGCGCCGGGTGACGATCGACGGCGACGTCCCGGTGGGCGTGGACGGCCGGCCCTCCGTGCTGCTGTCCCCGGAATCCGTGCCGGCCCCCGCCTTCGGCCCGGCCTCCGGCGCCTCCGCCACTGCAGCGGAGTCGTAACCCTAGGATGGGGCGGTAGCAAGATTGCCGAGTCGTGGGGTGAAGCTGTGGGTAAGCTCGCCGCGCTCGGCCCGGCGCTCATGATCCCCGAGTTCGGCAACTGACCGCGACCGCCGCCGCGTTGCGCTGGCTGCGCCGCGCGGTCGTCGAGCGGCTCAATCGGGGCATGGGCGTCGATGACGTCGCAGCCGCCGCGCGCGCCGACGCCATCACCGACAAGCAGGCGGTACTCGACCATGCCACCCGGCTCCGTGATGGCGGCCGGCTGCAGGAGGCGCTGCACGTCATCGATCTGCTGGCGTTGGCGCCCGGCGACGACCCCCATGTCGTACTGGCCCGCAAGCTCAAAGCACCTGTGTGCACTGCGCAGGAAGGACGCCCCCAGCTATGTCTCCCGCAGTTGCTACGGGACATCGCAATGAAAGCAGGCGTGCAGGGCGGGGTTCAGAGCAGTTCGAGGACGGTCGCGTTGGCCATGCCGCCGCCCTCGCACATGGACTGCAGGCCGTAGCGGATGCCGTTGTCCTTCATGTGGTGGACCAGGGTGGTCATCAGACGGGCGCCGGAGCCGCCGAGCGGGTGGCCGAGGGCGATGGCGCCGCCGTTGGGGTTCAGCCGGTCGTAGTCCGCGCCGGTCCGGCGCTGCCAGCCCAGCGATACGGAGGCGAACGCCTCGTTGATCTCGAAGGCCCCGATGTCGGCCAGGTCGAGACCGGCCCGCTCCAGCACCTTCTGGGTGGCCGGGATCGGGCCCTTGAGCATGGTGATCGGGTCGGCGCCGATGACCGTACCGGTGTGGAAGCGGGCGAGCGGGGTCCAGCCGTTGCGTTCGGCGATCTGCCGCGTCGTCACCAGCAGTGCCGCCGCGCCGTCGGATATCTGCGAGGCGTTGCCCGCGGAGATGACGCCGTTCTCCTTGAACGGGGTCGTCAGGCTCCCCAGCTTCTCCAGGGTGCCACCGCGGCGCACGCCTTCGTCGGTGTCGAAGACGCGCTCGTTGCCGTCCGCGTCGGTGACAGTGACGGGCGCGATCTGGCCCTTGAAGCGGCCCTCGTCGATCGCGCGGGCGGCCTTGGCGTGCGAGTCCAGCGCGTGCTGGTCCAGCTCCTCCCGGTGCAGCCCGAACTCCTCGGCGATCATCTCGGCGCCGACGCCCTGGTTGAAGCGGTAGTGGTCGTACCGCTCGGCGACCAGCGGGCCGTACGCCTCGCCGAACTGGCCGCCGGAGCGGCTGGCCCCCATCGGCACCCGGGACATCGACTCGACACCGCCCGCGATGGCGATGTCGTACTGGCCGGCGATGACGCCCGCGGCGGCCTGGTGCACAGCCTGCTGCGAGGAGCCGCACTGGCGGTCGATGGTCAGGCCGGGGACGTGCTCGGGCCAGCCGGCGGCGAGTACCGAGTACCGCCCGATGCAGCCGGCCTGTTCGCCGACCTGGGAGACGCAGCCCCAGATCACATCGTCGACGGTGGCCGGGTCGAGGCCGTTGCGCTCGGCCAGCGCCTTGAGGACGTGCGCCGACAGGTCGGTGGGGTGGATGCCGGACAGCGCGCCGCCCGGCTTGCCCTTGCCGACGGGTGTACGTACGGCGTCGACGATGACTGCGTCACGCATGGAGGGGTCCTTTCGGGAGTGTCGTCACAGGCCGAGCGACTTGGCGATGATGGTCTTCATGACCTCGTTGGTGCCGCCGAAGATGCGCGAAACGCGGGTGTCGGCGTAGAGGCGGGCGATCGGGTATTCGGTGATGTAGCCGTAACCGCCGTGCAGTTGAAGGCACTTGTCGATGACGCGGCCCGCCGCCTCGGTGCAGTACAGCTTCGCCTTGGCCGCATCGGCGACGGTCAGCTCCCCGGCATCGTGCAGTTCCAGGGCCCGGTCGGCGAACAGCCGCGCCGCCTCGACCTCGGTGGCACACTCCGCCAGTACGAACTTGGTGTTCTGGAAGTGCGCGACGGGCTTGCCGAAGACGGTGCGGTCCTTGACGTATCCGGTCGCGAAGCGCAGTGCGGCGGCCGCGGAGGCGGCGGCGCCCAGCGCGATGGACAGCCGCTCCTGCGGGAGGTTGTGGGAGAGGTAGGAGAAGCCCTTGCCCTCCTCGCCGAGCAGATTCTCCACCGGCACCTTGACGTCGGTGAAGGACAGTTCGGCGGTGTCGGACGCCTTCAGCCCGATCTTCTGCAGCTTGCGGCCGACCGCGAAGCCCTCGGAGGCGGTCTCCACGCACAGGATGGACAGGCCCGCGCGGCGGTCCTCCGGGTCGTACGGGGCGGTGCGCGCCACCACCAGGACGAGGTCGGCCAGCGCACCGCCGGTGATGAAGGTCTTGGCGCCGTTGAGGATGTAGTGCCGGCCGTCCGCGGAGAGCTGCGCCCTGGTCTGGATGTTGGCCAGGTCCGAGCCGGTGCCGGGCTCGGTCATGGCGATCGCCGTCATGAGGTCGCCGCTCGCGAAGCCGGGCAGCCAGCGCTGCTTCTGCTCCTCGGTGGCGTACTTCATGAGGTAGGGCAGGATCAGGTTGGCGTGCACCGAGTAGTTGCCGAAGGAGACGCCGGCCCGGGCCGTCTCCTCCATGGTGACCGCGGCGAACTTGAAGCTGCGCTCGCCGGCGCCGCCGTACTCCTCCGGCACCTGGATGCCCAGTACGCCCAGCTCACCGAGCTTGCGGTAGAAGTCCCGCGGCGGGTGGCCCTGCTCCTCCCACTCGTGGTGGACCGGCGCGACCTCCTTCTCGATGAAGTCCCGCAGCGTCTGGCGGTAAGCCTCGTGGTCCTCGTTGAACACCGAAAGGCGCACAGCAACCCCTTTGTTCCGCGGTCTCTCGAACGATCGTTAAGTTATGAAGCTATACCTGCACTGCACACCTGTCCAGAGACAGCGCTCCCCGCGTCAGGCGTACGCGTCAGGCGTACGCGTCAGGCGTAGCGCGGGTTGGCCACCGCGAGCCGGTCGGTGACCTCCGCCCGTACGGCGGCCAGCAGGGCCGGGTCGGACGCGTCGAGCACGCCGGAGCGAATCGCGGCGGCAAGCGCTGCCCGGTCGCGGAGGGCGAGCGCGTCGAGCCGGTCGCGGTGCCGCCGGGCCTGGTCCGGGCCGAGCCACAGCTCCCGCTCGACACCGTCGAGGACGTTCGCCGCGACCCGGGCGAGGAATCCGGTACGCCCGTCGGTGGCGGGCATGACCTCTTCGCGGAGGAACTCGGCGACGGCGGCGACCAGTTCGGGCGCGCTGGGCCGCCCGTGGAGATCCGCCCACGGCGTCCGCCCGCCGACCGCGCCGCTGTCGTCCGGGTCCGGCGGAATCCCGAGCGCGAGCAGCAGATCGTGCTCCTGCTCGCAGACCCGCCGCCCGACCGCGGCCAGCTCCACCGACCGGGTTTCGCCGGACAGATGCCACCAGGCCATCGTCCGGCACCCCACCGCCCAGCGCGCCGTCCCGTAGATCTGCCACCATCGCACCGCCTCGGGATCGGGGCGGTGACCGGCGACCTCGGCGTACCCGTCGAGCAGTTGCGCCACGGTCCCGAAGCCGCCGGCCGGCAGCGCCGAACCGAAGCGCCAGCACTTCACGCAGAGCCAGCCGAGGTCCTCGCGCGGGTCGCCGCGGTGCACGACCTCCCAGTCCAGGACGGCCCGCAGCCCGCCCGGATCGATGATCAGGTTCCCGGTACGGAAGTCACCGTGCACCACCGCTTCCGGCACCGCGCCGGGCCGGTGCCCGGCCAGCCAACGCAACGCGATCTCCACGGCCGGGAGCGGCTCGCCGAGCGCGTCGCAGCTCTCCCGCAACCGCTCCAGCGGGTCGAACGACTCCAGGCCCGGCACGGTACCGACGTCGATCGCATGGATCCGGGCCAGCGCGCGGCCCAGCTCGGCGGCCATGCCCTCGCGGGCCTCGGCGTACTCGTGTTCGCGCAGCAGCCTGCGGGCGATCGTCTCGCCGTCGACATGGGCGGTGATCAGGTACGGCGCGCCGACGGTCGCCGGGTCGGTACCGGAGTCGAGCAGCGGCGGTACGGGCACCCCGGCGCGTGCGGCCGCCCCGATCGCGGCGGCCTCGCGCGCCATCCCCTCGGGGCGCCCCGCGCCCGGCGGATCGCGGCGCAGGATCAGCCGCCGCGGTTCTCCTGCTGCCGGTACGGCGGTGAACGCCCAGGTCTCGCGGCTGGCTCCGCCGGTGAGCCGGTGCAGCCCGTCGATGGTGACGCGCGTACCCAGTACGGCGGTGAGCCTGGCGGCGAGCTGCCGGGAGAGCGCGGCGCTCACTGCCGCCTCTTCCCGGGCCCCGCGAACCCGAACAGATACCCGGCCACCTTCCGCAGCTGGATTTCCTCCGAACCCTCGGTGATCCGGTAGCGGCGGTGGTGGCGGTAGATGTGCTCGAAGGGGGTGTGCCGGGTGTAGCCGAGCCCGCCGTGCACCTGCATGGCCCGGTCAGCGGCCTCGCAGACGAAGCGGTTGGCCCGGTAGTTGCACATCGAGACCTTGTCGCTGATCTCCGAGTGCGGTACCCGGTCCAGCTCCCACGCCGTCTTGCGGATCAGCCCGCGCAGCATCTCCGCCTCGGTGTGCAGCTCCACCAGCGGCCACTGGATCGCCTGCCGGGTGGCCAGCGGAGCGCCGAACGT
This sequence comes from Streptomyces purpurogeneiscleroticus, assembly GCF_020024005.1. Taxonomy (NCBI): domain Bacteria; kingdom Bacillati; phylum Actinomycetota; class Actinomycetes; order Kitasatosporales; family Streptomycetaceae; genus Streptomyces; species Streptomyces purpurogeneiscleroticus. The sequence continues at coordinate 8,382 of NZ_NHSG01000363.1, read as the reverse complement.
CACGCGTTCCCGTGCGTGGGCGACGCTGCGGTCGATGCAGTACTGACCGGCCCCGACGCCGGAGGCGGCCTGCCGGATGCGGTTCTCGTGCACAAAGGTCTGGGCGACCGCGAGCCCCTCCCCGACCTCGCCGAAGACCGCGGAGCCCGGCACCCGTACGTCCCGCAATGTCACCTCGGCGTGGTCGGTGGGCATGTTGAACGTCCACCAGTGGAAGTCCACCGAGAAGCCGGGCGCGTCGGTGGGCACGAAGAAGGCGGTGATGCCGTGGGCGTCGCCGTCCTCGCCACTGGTGCGCGCGAACACCACGTCGTGAGTGGCGGTGTGCAGCCCCGAGTTGAACCGCTTGGCGCCGTTGATGGTCCAGTCTCCCCCGGCGTCCCGGACGGCGGTGGTTTCCATCCAGGTGGCGTCGGAGCCGTGCTCGGGCTCGGTCAGCCCGAAGCCGATCCGCCGCTGCCCGGTGAGCATCGGCTGGAGGTACTCCTCCTGCTGCTCGGGCGTGCCGAACGCGAGGAGCATGTGCGCGAACGGGAAGTTGCCGACCACGGAGGACTCGTTCTGCAGGTCGTTGTGGGGGCCGAGGCCCTTGCGCGCCAGGTGCTCGCGGATCACCGCCATGTCGAGGTTGGTGCCGTCCCGGCCGCCGGCCTCCTTGGGCAGTGCGTACCGCAGCCAGCCCGCGGCGTCGGCGCGGCGGCGCATCTCGGCCAGCAGCTCTTCCCACTCGGGCCGCGGTACGCCGCCGTTCTCGAAGTCGGTACGGGACCATTCCCTGCGGTGGTCGAAGAAGCGCTCGTTGTCGTCCTGGGCCTGCAGGGGCGCGATCTCGCGCTCGATGAACGCGTCGAGTTCCGCGAGTTTCCTGGTCAGTTCGGTGGGCAGTTCATACTCCATATGAGCCCTCCTTAACGATCGTTCGGCTAGCATGGCAGCGTTCTCAACGCCGAGGGAAGAGGGCCGAGGGAAGAGGGAGGAAGCGGATGGCAAGCACGTCCGAGACGTCCGAGCGGGTGACCGTCACGCTGGCCGACGGGATCGCCGATGTCCGGCTGAACCGGCCCGAGAAACGCAACGCGCTCGACCCGGCGATGTTCGAGGCGCTCGTGACGACCGGGGAAGGGCTGAAGAGCGAGCCCGGTGTGCGGGTGGTGGTGCTGTCGGGCGAGGGCCCGGACTTCTGCGCCGGTCTGGACTTCACCTCGTTCCGGGCGATGCGGGACGGGCAGCGGCTCTCCGGCCTCGCGCAGCTCCCGCCGTCGGACGGGCCGGCGCAGGCCGCCGGACAGCGCGCGGCGTATGTGTGGGCCGAGCTGCCGGTGCCGGTGATCGCCGCGCTGCGCGGCAACGCGCTCGGCGGGGGCCTGCAGATCGCGCTCGGCGCCGACATCCGGATCGTGGCACCGGACGCCCGGCTCAGTGTGTTCGAGGTGGCGTGGGGGCTGGTACCGGATATGACGGGCACTCAGCTGCTGCCGGAGCTCGTCGGCCGGGACGTGGCGAAGGAGTTGACCCTCACCGCCCGGATCGTCGGCGGTGAGGAGGCCGCCCGCATCGGCCTCGCCACCCGCACCGCGCCCGACCCGCTCGCCGACGCGCTCGCCCTGGCCGGGCAGATCGCGCAGCACAGCCCGCACGCGGTCCGCGCGGCGAAACGGCTGCTCGACCTGGGCGGCCGCACCGACCTCGGCACCGGCTTCGCCGAGGAGCAGAAGGAGATCGGCGCCCTGATCGGCAGCCCCAACCAGGCGGAGGCGGTGGCAGCACGCTTCGAGAAGCGCACTCCCCGGTTCACGGACGTCTGAGCCGGGCGCGGCCAGGGGCGCGGGGAACTGCGCGCTCAGCCGACGCGGCGCGGCACCGGGCCCGAGCTCGGTAGCGCCCCCGAGCTCGGGGCGTGGCCTCCGGGCCCGGGGGGGGGAACATCCCCCGGCGACCGACCGCGGCATCGTCGTGGCCGCTCGCGCAGTTCCCCGCGCCCCTTACGGGGTGCGTGACGCACCCTCAGTCGTGGATATCGCCCGCGGCCCCGCCGTACCGCTCCCGCAGCCGGAATTTCTGTATCTTGCCGCTCGCGTTGCGCGGCATGGCGTCCACGAAGACCACCGAGGTCGGCTTCTTGTACGAGGCGAGTCTGGAGCGGCAGTGGTCGATGAGCTCCTTCTCTGCCGGTGGGTTCGCGGGGTCGGCCGGGACGACCACCGCGCGCGGTGTCTGTACCCACTTGGGGTGGTCGACGCCGATCACCGCGACCTCGGCGACGCCGGGGTGCGCGTCGATGGCGGCCTCGACCTCGGCGCAGTAGATGTTCTCCCCGCCGGAGATGATCATGTCCTTCTTGCGGTCGACGACGTAGATGAAGCCCTCCTCGTCCATCCGGCACAGGTCGCCGGAGTGGAACCAGCCGCCCGCGAAGACGGCCGCGGTCTCCGCCGGCTTGTTCCAGTACCCGAGCATCGTCGTCGGCCCGCGGTAGACGATCTCGCCGACCTCCCCGACCGGGACATCCCGCATCTCCTCGTCGACGATCCGTACCTCGATACCGGGCAGCGGGGTGCCGACCGACCCCATTTTCCGCACCGCGTCCTCGGCCCGCAGCATCGTGGTGGTCGGGCTCATCTCGGTCTGCCCGAACGCGCTGTACGCAGGGGCCTCCGGGAAGCAGTCCTGCAGCGACTCCAGTACGGACGGCGGTGCGACCGACGCGCCCCACACCAACGTGCGCAGCGCCAGCTCGCGGTCCTTGATGCCGGGCACCGCGCAGACCGCCTGCCACTGGCTCGGTACGAGGAAGCAGCTGGTGATCCGCTCCTTCTCCAGCAGGTCGACGAAGGCCGCCGGATCGAACGCCGGCGACGCGTCGATGACCAGCCGGCCGCCGTCGAGCAGCCCGCGCAGGGTCACGCTCAGCCCGGCGATGTGGAACATCGGCACCCCGAGCAGCGCGACATCGGGCTCGCGCTGGATGCCGCCGGTCGCGGAGAGCACCGTGAAGGCGGCCATGACCAGGTTGAGATGGGTGAGCACCGCGCCCTTGGGGCGGCCGGTGGTTCCGGAGGTGTACATGAGGAACGCCGGATCGTTCTCCGGTACGTCGATACCGGGGTCCTGCGGCGAGGCTGCGGCGAGCACGGCCTCGTACCGCTCGGCGTCCGGACCGTACGCGGCCGGGTCCCCGGTGACGAGCACGGCGATCGGCCCCTCGGCGTCGCGCGCCGCCTCCGCGCAGGTGGCGGCCAGCCGCTCGTCCACCAGCAGCGCGGTGGCGCCGCTGTCGGCGAGGATGTACGCGATCTCGGCGGCGACGAGCCGGAAGTTCACCGGCACCGCGATCGCCCCGAGCCGGACCGCGGCCAGATAGCTCTCGGCGGCCTCGATCCGGTTGTGCATGACGACCGCGACCCGGCTGCCGCGCTCGACGCCGCGGGCGCTCAGCGCGTTCGCGAGCCGGCTGACCCGCTCGTCCAGCTCCGTGAAGGTGAGCGCGCGCGTGCCGTGCCGGAGCGCGACGCGGTCGGGGCACTTCCTTGCGCAGCGGGCCAGTTGGGCCCCGTACGACATCCGTCGGGCGGCGGACACGGCGTCGTTGTCGTGTGCCTGCATACGGCCTCCCTCTCCCTCGCCGTCTCCGGTGAGGTGCGGTTGAAGGTCACTCCGAGGTGCGCTTCTCCTGTGGGGTGCGGCGCTGCCGGTACAGCTGCTCCTGGGTGAGGCTCGCCCGCAGGACGCCGTCGGCACTGCTGACCGTGCCGGTGTACCAGCCGCGCCCGCCACCCGTTGTATGCGGTACGAGGTCGAGCAGCACCCAGTCGTCGAGCCGTACCGGGCGGTGGAACCACACCGCGTGGTCCAGGCTGCTCATCGGTGTCCAGCTCTCGTCCCGCAGCGGCGCGAGGCCGCTGAGGACGTCGGAGAGGTAGGTCAGCGCGGCGGTGTGCAGCAGCGGGTCGTCCCCGAGGTCCGCGGTGCAGCGCGCCCAGAAACGGGTCGGCCAGGACGCCTCGGGGTAGGGCTGTTGCGGCTGGCGGGCCTCGAAGGAGGCCAGCCGCGGCATCGTCCCGGTCGGCAGCGTGTCCGGCGGGGGCGCGTCCGGTACCGGCGACGCCTGGAGGTCCCGGCCGTCCTCGGTGACGTGGAACGACGCGGACATGCTGAAGATGACCTTGCCGTCCTGCAGGGCGACCACCCGGCGCGCGGAGTACGAGCGGCCGTCCCGGTCCCGTTCGACGCGGAACACGGTCGGGCGGCCGGAGTCCCCGGCCCGCAGGAAGTAGCCGTGCATGGAGTGCGGTGTCCTGTCCGGGCCGACGGTGCGGCCCGCCGCCATCAGTGCCTGCGCGGCGACCTGCCCGCCGAAGAGCGCGAACGGCTCGTCGAAGACGACGTTCCCGCGGTACAGGTCGCGGTCCACGGTCTCCAGATCGAGCAGCTCCGGGAGCGAGACGCCCGCGGGCGCGGGCGGCGGCAGCGGCTGGGTGAACTTGGCCTTGATCACGCTCAGCGCCTCTCAGCTAAACGGTCGTTCGACACGTTCGACAAAGGTGCACTCTTCCAATCGGACCGCGGCGATGTCAACGAGTCGGGTACCAACGGGCCGGTCCGCTCCCGGCTTCGGCGGCCTCGGAGACTTCGGCAACCTCGCCCCTCGCCGCCAGCAGCTTCAGATGCGCCAGTGTCTCCCCCAGGGCGAACCGCCGCTGCTGCACACCGAACGCGGTCCAGGGGCGCGACCACTTCAGCCGGGCCGCCAGCTCCCACGCGGTGGCGCCGGACGCCGCCCGCACCGCGGCGAGCGTCTCCGCCAGCCGCTCGGTGTGGTGCCGTGCCATCTGGACCAGCCGCGCGTCCAGCCGGCGGAAGCGGTACTCGTGCGCCGGGAGCACCTCCTCGACGTCGAACCGCTCCAGCCGCTCCAGTGAGAGCAGGAAGTCGGCCAGCGGGTCGCCGGGAGTCTGGGCGTACACGCCGACCGCCGGGGTGATCCGGGGCAGCACATGGTCGCCGGAGAACAGCAGCCGCCGCTCGGGCTCGTAGAAGCAGGAGTGGCCGGGGCTGTGCCCCGGGGTCCACACCACCCGCAGGTCCAGCCCCGGCAGCTCGATCCGCTCGCCGTCCTGCAGCAGCACGTCCGGCCGGGCGGCCCGGAACACCAGGTCGCTGTTCAAGCCGTCCACCGTCGCGGCGGCCTCGGCGCCGGGCACCCCGTGCACGGTCAGGTACCGCAGGAGGCTGCTGTGCCACTTGTCCCGGGTTTCGGCGTCCGCTCCCAGGAGGGTGGCGTCCAGGGCGTGCAGAGCCACGTACGCCCCCGATGCCTCGCGCACCCGGCCGGCCAGGCCGAGGTGATCGGGGTGGCTGTGGGTGACGAGGACGGCCTTGACGTTCTCGACGGCGGTCCCCATCTCGGCCAGGCCGTCGTTGAGGGCCTGCCAGGAGACCTCGGCGTCCCATCCGGCGTCGACGAGCACGACGCCGCCGGCGGCTTCGAGCGCGTATACCAGGACGTAGCGCAGCGGGTTGTCCGGGATGGGTACGGGAATGGACCACAGCCCCTCGCGTACCCGCTCGACCGGCGGCAGGACGCGGTCCTGCCACGCCTGCCACTGCACGGTGCCGCTGATCTCAAGTGCCACGGTCGTCCTTTCCGTTGACACCGCCATAGGGCTGTGGTTGCCTGTGGGCGGCAGTTGCCGAACGATCGTTAAGTTAGCAGAGGCAGTCCGCCGCAGGGAAGGAAATGGGGTTCTCTCATGCGCACCGATGGTGTTTCCGCTCTTGTCACCGGTGGGGCCTCCGGCCTCGGCCTGGCCACGGCAAAGAAACTGCTGGCCGCGGGCGCCCATGTGGTGCTGCTCGACCTGCCGTCCTCCGACGGCGAGGCGGTGGCCAAGGAGCTGGGCGAGCGGGCGGTGTTCATCGCCGGTGACGTCACCAACGAGGCGGACGTGACGCGTGCGGTCGAGGCCGCGACTGCGCCCGCGCCGCTGCGGGTGACCGTCAACTGCGCCGGCATCGGCGGATCCGCCCGTACGGTGGGCAAGGAAGGCCCCTTCCCGCTGGAGCGGTTCAGCAAGGTGGTCACGGTCAACCTGATCGGCACCTTCAATGTGATCCGGCTGGCCGCGGCGGAGATGGTCGGCAACGAGCCCCTGGACGGCGACCGGGGCGTCATCGTCAACACCGCGTCGGTGGCCGCGTTCGACGGCCAGATCGGACAGGCCGCGTACTCCGCTTCCAAGGGCGGCGTCGTCGGCATGACCCTGCCCATCGCCCGCGACCTGGCGAACCGTCAGGTACGCGTGACGACAATCGCGCCGGGCCTGTTCGACACCCCGCTGCTCGGCCGCGCCCCGCAGGAGCTGCGCGACTCGCTGGGCAAGCAGGTGCCGCACCCGTCGCGGCTCGGCACCCCGGACGAGTACGCCTCGCTGGTCGCGCACATCGTCGACAACCCGATGCTCAACGGCGAGGTCATCCGCCTCGACGGGGCCATCCGGATGGCCCCGAAGTAAGAGCCCGCATCATCCGGACCGGCCCCGAAGAAAACGCCCCGCACCGGCCCTTCGCGGCCGCCGACCCCGTACGGAGCCACCGATGACCGATGCGGTCCATACCGAATTCTCCGACGGCATCGCCGTCATCACGATCAACCGCCCCGAGGCCCGCAACGCCGTCAACCTGAGCGTCGCCGAGGGGGTCGCCGCCGCGCTCGACGAGCTGGACGCCCGAGACGACCTGGCCGTCGGCATCCTCACCGGCGCCGGCGGCACCTTCTGCTCCGGAATGGACCTCAAGGCGTTCCTCAAGGGCGAGCGCCCCAGCATCGAGGGGCGCGGCTTCGCCGGCCTCACCGACGCGCCGCCCCGGAAGCCACTGATCGCGGCGGTCGAGGGGTACGCGCTGGCCGGCGGCTGCGAACTCGCCCTCGCCTGCGACCTGATCGTGGCCGCCGACAACGCGCAGTTCGGCCTTCCCGAGGTCAAGCGCGGTCTGGTCGCCGCGGCCGGCGGACTGCTGCGGCTGCCGCAGCGCCTGCCGTACCAGATCGCCATGGAACTGGCCCTGACCGGCGCCTTCCTCGATGCCCACCGGGCCCACGGCTACGGCCTGGTCAACCGGCTCGCCGAGCCCGGCGGCGCGCTGGACGGCGCCCGCGACCTCGCCGCCGCCATCGCGGCCAACGGCCCGCTCGCGGTCCGGGTCAGCAAGGAGGTCGTCGTGGGCTCCACCGTCTGGCCGGCCGCCGAGACCAAGGAACGGCAGAAGGCCCTGGTCGAGCCCGTGTTCGTGTCCGAGGACGCCAAGGAGGGCCCGCGCGCCTTCGCCGAGAAGCGCGCCCCGCGCTGGACCGGCCGCTGATGACCGAAGAAACCGAAGAAACCGAAGAAAAGGCCCCGGCCCGCGGGCCGCTCGCCGGGGTCCGGATCATCGAGCTCGGCGGCATCGGACCGGGCCCGTTCGCCGGGATGGTGCTCACCGGCCTCGGTGCCGAGGTGATACGGATCGAACGGCCCGGCGCGCGGATCAGCGCCGCCGACACGGTCCTGCTGCGCGGCCGCCGGTCAGTGGCCGTCGACCTCAAGGACCCCGAAGGCGCCGCGGCCGTACTGCGCCTGACCGACTCCGCCGACGCCCTGATCGAGGGGTTCCGGCCGGGCGTCGCCGAGCGGCTGGGCCTGGGCCCGGAGGACTGTCTGGCCCGTAACCCGCGCCTGGTGTACGGGCGGATGACCGGCTGGGGCCAGGACGGCCCGCTCTCGCAGGCCCCCGGCCACGACATCAACTACATCGGACTCACCGGCGTACTGCACGCCATCGGCCCGGCGGGCGGCGACCCCGTCCCCCCGCTCAACCTGATCGGCGACTTCGGCGGCGGCGGGATGCTGCTGGCGCTCGGCGTGGTCAGCGCGCTGCTGCACGCCCGCGCCACCGGCAGCGGCCAGGTGGTGGACGCCGCCATGACCGACGGCAGCGCCCTGCTGCTCGCCATGACCCACGGGTTTCTCGCCCACGGGATGTGGCGGGACGAACGCGGCGTCAACCTCTTCAGTGGCTGCGCGCCCTTCTACACGACCTACCGCTGCGCGGACGGCGAGCACGTCGCGGTCGGCGCGATCGAGCCGCAGTTCTACGCCGATCTGGTGCGCGGACTGGGCTTGGCGGACGATCCCGAGTGCGGCACGCAGGGCACTCAGGGCACGCAGGGCACGCAGGAGAGCTGGCCCGTCGTACGGCAGCGGTTCGCCGCGGTCTTCGCGACCCGCACCCGGGACGAGTGGGCCGCGCACTTCGCCGGTACCCAGGCGTGTGTCACGCCCGTCCTGTCCCTCACCGAGGCCGCGGCGCACCCGCACAACGCGGCCCGCGGCACGTTCCTCGCCG
>NZ_NHSG01000362.1:0-13804 GCF_020024005.1 Streptomyces purpurogeneiscleroticus | reverse complement strand
GGTGGGACGGATCGCTGATCTCGGCGTGGGCGTTGACCATGCTGCACCCCTTGGAGCTGTGTTCCGACGACCATGCGTGCGAGGCGTCGAAGACGGCCAGGACGCGCGCCGGCGGCGCTGGGGGTGCGGCCGCCAGGTACTGGTCGAGGAAGGCCCGCCAGCGCTCGTCGCGGTCCGCGAGGTACTCCACGACGATCTGCTCCTTGGAGCCGAACCGGTCGTAGAGGGTCTTCTTGGTCACCCCGGCCTCGGCGGCGATCAGGTCCACGCCGACGGCGTGGATGCCGCGCTCGTAGAACAGCCTCGCAGCGGCCTCCCGCACGCGCAGCGCGGCAGGCGTCATCGTGATCCGTCGCGGTTTCTCGGTAGCACCCATGCTCAAAAGTATACCGATCTGTATAGTGGGCGGGAGGTGGGTATACCGATCTGTTTAGTGGAGGGGTGAGGTGTGAACTTCCTGCTCTCGGTCGCCTTCGTGCTGTGCTGGAGTTCCGGGTTCATCGGGGCCAAGCTCGGTGCGGGCAGCGCTTCCGCGGTCACGATCCTGATGTGGCGGTTCCTGCCGCTGGCCGTCGTCCTGCTCGCCGTCGCCGCGACCGTCGCCAGAACGTCGTGGCGGGGCCTCGCCGTGCGGGACGTGGCCAGGCAGGCCGTGATCGGCGTGCTGTCGCAGAGCGGCTATCTGCTCACCGTCTACTACGCGATCCAGCTCGGGGTCTCCAGCGGCACCACGGCCCTGATCGACGGCGTCCAGCCCCTGGTCGCCGGAGCGCTCGCCGGCCCGTTGCTGCGTCAATACGTCTCGCGCAAGCAGTGGCTCGGCCTGTGCCTGGGGGTGTGCGGCGTCGTCATCGTTACCACGGCTGATGCCGCGGCGCGCGTCGGCGTGGCCTGGTGGGCCTATCTCATCCCGTTCCTCGGGATGTTCTCGCTGGTCGTGGCCACGTTCCTGGAAAGCCGCTCCCGCACGCGGGTCGCGCCGACGGTGTCGATGACCGTCCACTGCGTCACCAGTACCGTCGTCTTCACGGCGCTCGCCGTGAGCACCGGAGCCGCGCAGCCGCCGGCTGAACCCTCGTTCTGGGTCGCGATCACCTGGCTCGTAGCCCTGTCCACCTTCGGCGGGTACGGGTTGTACTGGCTCATCCTGAAGCGCTCCGGAGTCACCAAGGTCAATACGCTCATGTTCCTCATGGCCCCTGTCACGGCGGTCTGGGGAGCCGTCATGTTCGGTGAGGCATTCGGTCTTCAGACGTGCCTCGGCCTGGCCGTCGGACTCGCGGCAGTGGTCCTCGTTCATCGCGGTGACACTTCGCCAAACAGAGTGTGTGCGGGGGACACAGGCACGGCCGGCACCGGGGCCGGTGCTGGTGCCAGGACCTCCGGGCCGGTCAAGTGCGACACGTGATGCCTTGCGCGCGTCTACGACACACGATGCCTGCGCGCGTCGAGCTCGGTGCGGCCGCCGTCCAGCCGTTCGACCGCGGCCGCCACCGCATGCCGCGCCTGTTCCTCGGCCTGCTGGCTGGCCGCGAAGACCCTGCGCACCGCGGCGGAAGCACTGCCGGCCGGCTGACGCCGAGGCGGTACGGGGCGTGATCGCTCCGCCAAGGACCCGGGCTCCAGCGAGGGGGCCCGGCCCTTCGGAAGCATTCCCGCTTGCATGGCCATACGGGATGTTGCATACTCTTGCTATGTCCAAGGTCCTCACCTCCCTCCCCACCGGCGAGCGCGTCGGCATTGCCTTCTCCGGCGGGCTCGACACCTCGGTCGCCGTCGCCTGGATGCGTGACAAGGGCGCCGTCCCGTGCACGTACACCGCCGACATCGGTCAGTACGACGAGCCCGACATCGCGTCCGTGCCCGGCCGTGCCACCGCGTACGGTGCCGAGATCACCCGGCTCGTCGACTGCCGTGCCGCGCTGGTCGAGGAAGGGCTGGCCGCGCTCTCGTGCGGCGCGTTCCACATCCGGTCGGGCGGGCGCCCGTACTTCAACACCACGCCGCTCGGCCGTGCCGTGACCGGCACGCTGCTGGTGCGGGCCATGCTCGAGGACGGCGTGCAGATCTGGGGCGACGGCTCCACGTACAAGGGCAACGACATCGAGCGGTTCTACCGCTACGGGCTGCTCGCCAACCCGCACCTGCGGATCTACAAGCCCTGGCTGGACGCGGACTTCGTCACGGAGCTCGGCGGCCGCAAGGAAATGTCGGAGTGGCTGCTCGCGCACGGGCTGCCGTACCGGGACTCGACGGAGAAGGCGTACTCCACGGACGCCAACATCTGGGGCGCCACCCACGAGGCGAAGACCCTGGAGCACCTCGACACGGGCATCGAGACGGTCGACCCGATCATGGGCGTGCGGTTCTGGGACCCGTCGGTGGAGATCGACACCGAGGACGTGACGGTCGGCTTCGACCAGGGGCGCCCGGTCACGATCAACGGCAAGGAGTTCGCCTCCCCGGTCGACCTGGTCATGGAGGCCAACGCGATCGGCGGCCGGCACGGTCTGGGCATGTCCGACCAGATCGAGAACCGGATCATCGAGGCGAAGAGCCGCGGCATCTACGAGGCGCCGGGCATGGCGCTGCTGCACATCGTCTACGAGCGCCTCGTCAACGCGATCCACAACGAGGACACCCTGGCCGCGTACCACAACGAGGGCCGGCGCCTCGGCCGGCTGATGTACGAGGGCCGCTGGCTGGACCCGCAGGCGCTGATGATCCGCGAGTCGCTGCAGCGCTGGGTCGGCGCGGCCGTCACCGGCGAGGTGACGCTGCGGCTGCGGCGCGGCGAGGACTACTCGATCCTCGACACCACGGGCCCCGCGTTCAGCTACCACCCGGACAAGCTCTCCATGGAGCGGACCGAGGACTCGGCGTTCGGCCCGGTGGACCGGATCGGCCAGCTCACCATGCGGAACCTGGACATCGCCGACTCCCGTGCGCGCCTCGAGCAGTACGCGGGCCTGGGCCTGGTCGGCGGCGGCCACCCGACGCCGATCGGCGCCGCGCAGGCGGCCTCGACCGGACTGATCGGCGCCATGGACCAGGGCGGCGCCCAGGCGATCGCCTCGCGCGGCGAGGTCTCGGCGGAGGACGCGGCGCTGGACCGTGCCGCGATGGAGTCCGGCACGGACTGAGACCGCTCATCAGTCGTACAGCGGGCCCCGGCGAGGTATTCGCCGGGGCCCGCTGCCGTGCGCGTCGCACCAGTCGTATTCATCCGCGTCGCACTCATCCGCGTCGCGCACTCGTCTGCGTCGTGCTCATCACAGAACCCGGGCTTCCGGTCACGTAATGGCGTCAACTATAGTTTAGGCGGATCGAGAGGAAGCAGCCGTGGCCGCAATGGACGACAGTGCCGACGCCGGGACGAGGACGCCGGGGGAGCACCCCGAGGTACCCGTTCCGGGCCCGGGCGCTTCGTTCGCCGAGCGGCTGAACTTCCTCTTCGACCGGGTGCGCGCGCCGGGGGCCAAGGAGTTCAGTAACGCGCACGTGGCACGCACGATCTCGTCGTACGGCGACGACAGCTGCACCGGCGCCTACCTCGGCATGCTGCGCAAGGGCGAGCGGACGCCGACCATCACCCTCCTGCCGCTCCTCGCGCGCTTCTTCGGCGTGGAGGCCGGCTACTTCGTCGAGGACGAGATCACGCGGAAGGTCGCGGACCAGTTCGAGCTGCTGCGGAAGCTCAGCGAGGCCGGCGTGCGGGAGATCGCCCTCCGTGCGATGGGCCTGTCCGACACGAGCCAGCGCAAGGTCCTGGAGGCGATCGACGCGGTGCGGGAGATGGAAGGGCTGCCCGCCGACCCCGAGAGGGGCTCGCCATGACGGGCCCCGGGGCGTCGATCTGGAGAGGAAGCCGCATGTGGCGCAGCCGTCGTGACCGCGAGGCCGACGAGGTCGAGCGGCGCAGCCGGGCATTCGTGGCAGAGCTGGACCTGCCGCCCGTGGACAGCGTCCTCGACCTGGTGCCCTTCATGGAGAATCGGTTCGGCCGCTCGATCCGCCTCATGCCGTTCACTCCGGACCCGGCCGACGCGGACTCCCTGGACGCCTCGGCGCCCTGCGGCATGTGGCTCGCCACGGACACCACGGACTACGTCTTCTACGACACGGGCATCAGCCGCGCACACGCCGAGATCATCGTCGGCCACGAATTCGCGCACATGCTCAGGCGCCACCGCGGCAAGGCCCCGATCGCCCAGGGCAGCCTCGGCGGCCTGATCGACGGCATCGACCCCAGCACCGTCCGGCTCGTCCTGGGCCGGACCCGCTACAACGAACCCGAGGAGTTCGAAGCCGAAATGCTCGGATCCCTGCTGCAGGAGCACGTGAGCAACCCTCGCGCCACGGCCTCCCGCACCTCCCGCACCGCCCGGGACTCCGACCCCATCGCCCGTACGCTGCTGCGCTGACCGAATCAGGCCCCGTGAAAGACATACTCCACCCCTTGTGTCTGGCGATCGCCGGCAGCGGATTCCTCTTCCTGCTGCGCGACCTCGCCAAGAGCCGCCGCGACCGCGCCCTGGTCGCGCTGGCCTTCACGTACGGCTTCTCCGCGATCAGTTATGCCGTCTCCCTCACCTGGGTGTGGGTGCGCATCGACGGCGTCTTCGGCGTCACCAACATCTCCGTACCGCTCGCCCAGAGCTGCGTGACCCTCGTCTTCGCGCTGCAGGCCACCGTCCTCGCGTACTGGTCGAAGCCGGCTGCGGAAGCCCGCCGCCGCAGCCGCCTGCTGCTCATCGCGGCCGCCGCGGTCATCGCCGGCATGGCCGTACTGTTCGCCCTGCTCACCCCGGCGACGACCCGCCCCGCCGACTTCGCGACGTACTACGCGCACGACCCGTACTACCAGGCGTACGTACTGCTGTACTTCGGCACGTACACCGTCGCCGAGCTCTACCTCGCCCGGTCCTGCTGGAAGTACGCCCGCACCGCGAGCAACCCCTCGATCACCTGGGGCCTGCGGCTCATCACGGTCGGCGCGATCATCACCCTCGGATACAGCACCATCCGGATCGGCGCGGTCGTCGGGGCCGTGGCCGGCTTCGGCGTCGAGCACCTCGACCCGTTCGCCTGGGCGTGCGGCGACATCGGCGCCACCGCCACCCAGATCGGCTACTTCCTCCCCACCCTGGCCCGCCGGACCGCCGCGGCCCGCGACTGGACGACCGCGCACCTCCGCTACCGGCAGCTGCGCCACCTGTGGGCCGCGCTGGACCGGGCCGACCCCGGCATCACCCTGCGCCGCCCGGCCCCGCACCGCGACGACCTGCTGCGCGGCCGCAGCGCCCACTTCCCCCTGCTGCGCCGCCGCGTCGAGATCCGCCAGGGCCAGAAGCTGCTGCGCCGCTACCTCGACCCGGCCGCTCGGGACGCGTCCGAGACCAGGCACCGGGCCGCGGGCCGCACCGGCGCCGACCTCGCCGCCGCCGTCACCGCCGACCAGATCCGCGACGCCCTCCTCCGGCACCGCGCCGACGATCCCGTCGAGACCCCCGCCGACTACGCCGACGCGGAGCTGCCCCTCACCACCACCGAGGACGAGCTGACGCACCTTCAGCGCGTCGCCTCGTACTTCGCCCCTCCTGCCGAGAGCCCCCACGCCGCCACCTCCCACAGCACCACCTCTGGAGCCCGTTCGTGATTCTCCGACGCACCCTCCTCGTCGCTGCCACGGCCGTCGCCGCGGCGGCCTCCATGGCCGCACCTGCCGCAGCGCGCGCACGCGCCGGCGCGCCGAAGACCCCCACCGAGGCGCTGCACCTGGCCCCCGCACGCGAACAGCTCGCCGCGCTGCGCGCACGCAAGATCACCAGCCGCGCCCTGCTGGAGCAGTACCTCCAGCACATCGCCGGGACCGACGACCTCAACGCGGTCGTCACCCTCGACGCCGACGCCGCCCGCGCGGCCGCCGACGACGCGGACCGCCACCTGGCCGAGACCGGCAAGCCCCTCGGCCCGCTGCACGGCCTGCCCCTCACCGTGAAGGACGCCCTGGAAACGCGCGGACTGCGCACCACCAGTGGCTCCCCGGACCTCACCGACCACGTCCCGGACCAGGACGCCGACGCCGTCGCCCGCCTCCGCGCGGCCGGTGCCGTCCTCATCGGCAAGACCAACGTCCCGACGATGTGCCAGGACATCCAGACGTCCAACCCCCTCTTCGGCACGACGAAGAACCCCCACGACGGCACCAAGACCGCCGGCGGTTCCTCCGGCGGCCCGGCCGCCGCCGTCGCCGCCGGGCTCACCAGCCTCGAAGTCGGCTCGGACCTCGCCGGATCCCTCCGTCTCCCGGCCGCGTACTGCGGTGTGTACGCGCTGCGCCCCAGCTACGGCATCGTGCCGACCCGCGGCCACATCCCGCGCCCGCCCGGCTGGCTCACCAGTTCCGACATGATCACCGTCGGCCCGATCGCCCGCACGCCCGAGGACCTCGACGTCCTCCTGGACGTGCTCGCAGCACCGGCCCCGGCCGACGCCGCCGCCTGGAAGATCGAACTCCCCGCGCCGAAGCACAAGCGCCTCGCCGACTACCGGATCGGCCTCTGGCAGGACGACCCGTACTGCCACGTCGACAAGGAGACCCGCGCACTCCTGGCGCAGGTGGCCGAGCTCGTGCGGTCCGCCGGTGCCACGGTCGACGACTCGGCGCGGCCCGTGGACCTCGCCGACAGCGACAAGCTGTTCCAGCGCCTCATGTACGCCACGGCGAGCGCGACCGCCCCCGACGAGGCGTTCGCCGCCGACATCGCGGCCGCCGACAAGACCGAGGCCGACGCCCCGGGCGGCCTCTTCCTGCAGTCGCGGACCATGCGGCACCGCGACTGGCTGCTCGCCAACGAGGAGCGCGAGAAGCTGCGCGGCCGCTGGGCCGAGTACTTCGCCGACCACGACGTCCTGATCACGCCCGCCGCGCCGACCGCGGCGGTCGACGACCAGACCGACACCCCGGTTCCCGGCCGCTCCATCACCGTCGACGGGAAGAAGCGGCCGTACTTCGACCAGACGGCCTGGCTGAACATGGCCGGCCACGTCAAGCTCCCCGCCGCCGTCATCCCCGCCGGCCGTACCGCCGACGGCCTGCCGCTGGCCATCCAGATCATCGGCCCCTACCTGGCCGACCGCACGGTCCTCGACGTGGCCAAGCACCTCGCCCGGCTCCTGCCCGAGCCCGTCCGCCCGCCCGCGTTCACCGCGTGAGCGAGCGCCACTGACCCGGGCTCGTCCGGCCTCCACGGGGGTGGGGCAGGAAGAGCCCGTACGACAGAGGGCCCCAGGTTCTTCAACCTGGGGCCCTCTGTGCTGCCGCCGGCCTCGTACAAGTACGGATACACGTACCGGTACGGGTACGGCGCACGGAAACGGCCCGGATACCGACGGGGGATGCGGCATCCGGGCCAATGATCAGCTTAGCCCTGCGGAGGCGACTTGGGCCAGCCGGGCGGTCGGACGCTCAGCCGCCGAGAGCTCCCGTGGCCGTCCCGACGAGCGGGGACAGCGTGTCGTCCAGCATCTGCCCGTGCACCTTGAGGTTCCCGGACGGGTCGGTGAGCATGCTGGTCAGCTCCCACGACGGGTCGCTGAGGTGGTACATCTCGACGTGCTTCCACAGTGCGTCCACCGACTCGCCCACGGGGCTGGTGAGGGTGGACGCGGGCGCCGCCTCATGGCCCGCGTGCGCGGTCGTCATCGTGGCCGCCGAGGCCGTACCGGCCCCGCCGACGCCCATGACCGCCACCGCGGCCACCAGCGTCCCGACGAAGCGCACCCGGGCTCGGTTATTGCGGCGGTAAGCATTCATGAATTACCCCTTCTGCGCAGCGACTTGAGTTACGGGAAGAACTCCAACACGACGCCGACCCGTCATGGTTTCCCTCCGGTTGCGCAGTCAAGAACTGTGACTCACCATCAAATCCCTTTCCATACAAGGCTGATTTAACAGCCGATTGACTCATGGGACATGAGGGAGCAATCGCGGGAGCGTCTGGTTTCGGTACCGGTTTCCGCAGCCGTTCCATGCCCATGTGCCTGTTCTCAGGAGAGGGACGATGAACGATGACGACGTATCAGGAATTTGTCTCCGGACACCCACCCACCGCCTTTCCGGCAGACTCCCGACCCCGGCCGGAGCCCGCGCACCTCGCTGACCTGCTGGTCCGGGCTGCCCAGCAGCATCCGGGCAAGGGACTGCAGTATTGCCTGGCGGACGACCCCGCCGAGAGCCGGCTCCAGCCGTACCCCGAGCTGCTGGACGAGGCCCGCCTGATCCTGGCGGGACTGCGCGCCCGTGGCGCGGAGCCCGGCCGCAAGGTCGCGCTGCTGCTGGAGCGGCCGGACGACTTCCTGCCCGCCTTCTGGGCCTGTCTGCTCGGCGGCATGACCGCCTGCCCCCTCGTTCCCCTCCGCAACGATCCGGAGCGGTGGACCGCCCAGCTCGCGCACGTCAACGCCCTGCTCGACGGTCCGCTGCTGGTCACCACGGGGCGGCTGCGCGATGAGATGCCGGAGATCCCGGGCCTGGAGGTGGCGGTGCTCAAGGAGCTCACGGCCCACGCCTTCCCTGGTAACGACCTCATGGAGATCGCCGAGGCCCGGCCCACGGACGTCGCCCTGATGGTTCTCACCTCGGGATCCACCGGCAACTCCAAGGCCGTGCTGCTCACCCACGCCAACCTGCTGGCCTCCATGGCGGCCAAGGCCGACATACAGGGCCTCACCTCGGCGGACATCACACTCAACTGGATCTCGTACGATCACGTCGCCGCCCTGCTGGAGGCACACCTGCTGCCGCTGTCGGTCGGCGCGGACCAACTGCAGACCACCCCGGACAGGATCCTCGGCGACCCGGTGCGCTTCCTCCGGCTCATCGACGCGCACCGCGTGACGATGACCTTCACGCCCAACTTCCTGCTCGGCCTGATCAACCAGGCGTTGAACGAGCTGCCTGACGGGCGGCCTAACGGGCCGCCTGACGGGCAGCCTGACGAACTGCCTGGCGAGTTGACCGGAGAGCTGTCGCTGGACCTGTCCTCGCTGCGCCACATCGTGTCCGGCGGCGAGGCCAACCTCGTCACCACCGGAGTGGCGTTCCTGGACAAGCTCGCCAAGTACGGCCTGGCCCGCGATGTGCTGTGGCCGGCCTTCGGCATGACCGAGACCTGCGCCGGCAGCATCTACAACCGGGAGTTCCCCGAGGGCGACCTGGGCGCGGAGTTCGCCGCGGTGGGCCGCCCGGTGACCGGGCTGGCCATCCGGATCGCCGCCGAGGACGACCCCGAGCAGGTGCTGGAGGACGACGCCGAGACCGGCGAGGTACAGCTGACCGGCCCGATGATCACCGGCGGGTACTTCAACAACGCGCAGGCCACCAAGGAGGCGTTCACCGCCGACGGCTGGTTTCGCACCGGCGACCTGGGGCGCCTCGTCGACGGCCGGCTCACCCTCGTCGGGCGCAGCAAGGACAGCATCATCGTCAACGGTGTGAACTACTTCAGCCACGAGCTGGAAGCGCTCCTGGAGGACCTCGACGGGGTACGGAAGTCGTACGTCGCGGCCTTCCCGACCCGCCCCGAGGGCAGCGACACGGAGCAGCTCGTGGTGGCCTTCGCGACCACCCTCGCCCCGGACGACGAGGCCGGTCTGCACCGTCTGCTGATCGCGATGCGCAACAGCATCGTCATGGCCTGGGGCTTCCGCCCGGCGCTGCTGCTGCCACTGCCAGCTGACACCTTCCCCAAGACCAGCCTCGGCAAGATCCAGCGTGCCCTCCTGCGGAAGCGCCTGGAGGCCGGCGACTACGCCACGCAGCGCGCCGCCGTCGACGACGTGGTCACCCGCCACCTCGGCGGACACACCGCCCCCGAGGGCGAGACCGAGCAGGCCCTGGCGGAGATCTACGCGGAACTGTTCGACCTGGCGCCCGGCACGGTCAGCGCCACGGCGAGCTTCTTCGACCTGGGCGGCACCTCGCTGGACATCCTGCGCATGAAGCGGCTGCTGGGCAGCCGGCTCGGCGCCGTGGACCTGCCGGTCCTCGCCATCCTCACCGCGCCCAGCGTCCGCGAGCTGGCCAAACGGCTCACTGCGCGCGAGAACGCCGGCCCGGCCGCGTACGACCCGATCGTGCCGCTGCAGACCAGTGGCGAGAAGACACCGCTGTTCTGCGTCCACCCGGGCGTCGGCGAGGTGCTCGTCTTCGTCAACCTGGCCAAGTACTTCGTACAGGAGCGCCCCTTCTACGCGCTGCGGGCGCGCGGTTTCAACCCCGGCGAGAAGCCCTTCGAGTCCTTCGACGAAATGGCCCGTACATACGCGGCCGCCATCCGCGGGAAACAGCCCCACGGCCCGTACGCGCTGGCCGGCTACTCCTTCGGCTCGGCGGTGGCCTTCGAGATCGCCAAGATCCTGGAGGCCGAGGGCGAGCGGGTCGACTTCCTCGGCAGTTTCAACCTCCCGCCCCACATCAAGTACCGCATGGAAGAGCTCGATTACATCGAGACGGCGGTCAACCTGGCGATGTTCCTGGAGCTGGTCTCCAAGCAGCAGGCCGCCGAGCTGCCCGCACAGCTGCGACCGCTCGGCAAGGACGCGCAGCTCAAGCACCTGATCGACATCGCCCCACCGGAGCGGCTGGCCGAACTGGACCTGGATCTGGAACGGTTCACGGCCTGGGCGGACCTCGCCGACGGCCTGACCGGGCTCGGGCGGACGTACCGGCCCAGCGGGGACGTACGGCGGATGAGCGTCTTCTACGCGATCCCACTGCGCGGCACCAAGGAGGACTGGCTCAACAACGAACTGCGCCGCTGGGACGAGCACACCCGCGAGCAGAACCGCTACCTCGATGTACCCGGCGAGCACTACACACTCATGGGCCCCCAACACGTCGCCGCCTTCCAGGCCATCCTCCGGTCCGAACTCGACCGGTCCCTCGGCGGCAACTGACCACAGGAGCAACCGCTTTGGCAGACGGCAAGAAAATCCTGATCACCGGTGGCACCGGTCAGGCGGCCCGCCCGGTCGCCGAGGCCCTCGCCGCCGACAACGAGGTCTGGTGCCTCGGCCGCTTCACCACCCCCGGCGTCGAGAACGAACTGCGTGCCCGCGGCATCACGACGTACCACTGGGACATGGGCGGCGAGGACACCCTCGACGCACTGCCCGACGACTTCACCCACGTCATGCACTCCGCGGTGCATCGCGGCCACGACGGCGACTTCGACACCGCCATCGAGATCAACTCGGTCGCCGTCGGACGACTCATGACCCACTGCCGCAAGGCGGAGGCATTCCTGCACGTGTCGACTGGCGCCTTCTACAAGCGCCAGACGCTCGACCATCAGTACAAGGAGACCGACCCGCTGGACGGCGTGGCCGACTGGCTGCCGGCGTACCCCGTCTGCAAGATCGCGGCGGAGGGCGCGGCCCGCGCGTACGCCCGCACGCTCGGCGTACCCACGACCATCGCCCGCCTCAACATCTCGTACGGACCGGCCTCCTACGGCGGCGTACCCGTCATGTACTTCAAGAAAATGCTGGCCGGCGAGCCGATCCCCGTCCCGCTCGAAGGCCAGAACTGGGCCTCACTGATCCACACCGACGACCTCGTCCACCAGGTCCCACTGCTGTGGTCCATCGCGAGCACACCCGCGACCGTCGTCAACTGGGGCGGCGACGAGCCGGTCGGCATGACCGACTGCGCCGCGTACATGGCAGCGCTCACGGGGGTCGAGGCGAAGTTCGAGAAGACCGCCGTCACCCGTGAGACATACGCCTTCGACAGCACCAAGCGGCGCTCGCTGATCGGCGACTGCACCGTCGAATGGCACGACGGCATCCGCCGCACGCTGCGAGCACACTTCCCCGACATCCCCCTGAAAGACACGAAGGAGGTCCCAGCGTGAACGCCACCGACGTGGAGGACCGGACCCACGCGGCAAGCGATGCGGAGAAACGCATCCGGGCCGCCTACGACGCATTCCACCGCCGGGACATCGACGCCATCCTGTCCTGCTTCGACCCCGAGGTCGTCTGGGTGCACCCCGACGGCATGCGGGGGGTGGGCCTCGGCGGACCCAAGTACGGCCACGACGGCATGCGGGAATTCCTCGCCCGAGTGCCCGGCGTACTGGGCGGAATGGTCCTCGACCCGCACGAATTCCTGGTCGACGGCGACCGGGTAATGGTGCTCGGGGACCGGGAGGTCACCTCCCGCGACGGCCGCAAGGCGACCCTGCGTTTCGTCCACTCCTGGACACTCGGCGCGGACGGCCTGGCCGTGCACTTCGAGGACTGTTTCGACACCGTCGAAATGCTCCGCCTGATCGACCCCGACATTTCTCTTACACCGCGAGGTGAAACGCTGTGAATTCCTTGATTTCTCCCCTCGCCACTGACGCGCAGAATCTCCTCTTCAAGGAGGCCCACACCGCACACGCATTTACCGCCGATCCGGTGACCGACGAGCAGGTCACCGCCATCCACGAGCTCATCAAAAACGCCCCGACCTCACTCAACAGCCAGCCGCTGCGCGCCGTCCTGATCCGCAGCGACGAGGCACGCGCACGACTCGTCGAGCGGATGGCACCCGGCAATCAGCCCAAGGTGCGCCAGGCGCCGCTCGTCGTCGTCCTCGCCGCCGACCTCGATTTCCACGAGACGCTGCCGAAGGTCGCACCGCACGTACCGAACGCCCGCGACCTGTTCGCCGACGAGTCCCTGCGGCACGACACGGCCGTGGTCAACGCCTCCCTCCAGATCGCGTACTTCATCGTGGGCGTACGGGCCGCCGGCCTCGCCGTGGGCCCCATGGCGGGCTTCGACGCCAAGGCCGTCACCGAGGAGTTCTTCCCCGACGGCCAACACCGCGCACTGGTCGTGGCGAACATCGGCCGCCCGGCGCCGGACGCCTTCCGCCCCCGCGCCCCTCGCCTGACATACGACGAGGTATTCAGGAGCGTCTGACAACTCCGTTGAGAACAGGAGCTGTTACCGCTCCGACAAGCGGAACTCGAACGGCACTGCGCCCGGGTCGACGATGGTGGTACCGCCGTCCGCGGTGAGGGTGGTGCCGTTGACGTAGGAGGAGTGCGGGCCGAGGAGCCACAGCACAGCGTCGGCGATTTCCCGGGGCTCGGCGGGACGGCGTTGCGGTACGAGGGCGGTGACCTCGGCATACGACTCCTCGACGCCGAGTCCCAACGGCCCGCCGAATTCCCGCATCTCCTCGTCCGCCATCTCGGTGCGGGTCCAGCCGGGGCACACGGTGTTGGCGCGTACGCCACGCGGCCCGAACTCGGCCGCAAGCGTGGCGGTCAGCATGGCCGCACCGGCCTTCGACGCGGCATACGCGGTCATCCCTCCCGAGGCGCGCAGCCCGGCGATCGAGCCGACCGTCACGAACGACCCCTTGGCGTCGATGAGATGGGGCATCGCGGCGCGGGCGAGGAGAAAAACTGAGGTCAGATTGGTGCGCAGCGTTGCGTCCCAGTCCTCGTCGGTCAGGTCGAGCACCCCGCCCGGACGCATCACGCCCGCGTTGGCGACGACGCCGTCGAGGCGGCCGTGATCCCGTACGACGGCGGCCACCAGCTCCTCGACCTGCGCCCGGTCGGTGACGTCCGCGACGTACGCCGTTGCCCCGCAGCCGTCCGCGACCTTGCGCAGCACGTCGGCCCGCCGCCCGCAAACGGCGACCCGCGCACCGGAAGCCGCCGCCAGCTCGGCCACGGCGGCCCCGATACCACTGCTGCCACCCGCCACCAGGTGGACGGGGGCGGGGGAGGGC
>NZ_NHSG01000361.1:0-4503 GCF_020024005.1 Streptomyces purpurogeneiscleroticus | reverse complement strand
TCCCGTCCCCGAGGGCTGGGTGGAGTGGCCGCTCGGCGGTGAGCTGCGGATGGGCGAGTACCTGCTGCGGGTGGCCGAGCCCACCGAGGCGGACGCCGCCGTGACGGCCTCCGAGGACGGTGCGTACCTGGACTTCAACCGGCCACCGCGGATCGTGCCGCCGCTGGTGCCGGAACGGTTCACGCTGCCCTCGCCACCGGTGCCGCCGGCCCGGCGCACCATCCCGCTGCTGGTGGTGATCGCGCCGCTTTTCATGGGCGTCGGCATGGTCGTCTTCCTGCACTCGTACTTCTACTTGATGTTCGCGTTCTTCAGCCCGGTGCTCGCCATCGGCAACTGGATCAGCGCCAAGCGCAGCGGCTGGCGCGACTTCCTGACCTCGGTCGCCAACTACCGGGCCCGGCGCGCCTCGCTGGAGGAGGACGTCAAGGACATGGTCGCGCGCGAGCGTGGCCTGCGGGTCGCCGCCGGGCCCGACCCGGCCGCCGCCGGCATGTGGGCCGTCGGCCCCGGCGCCCGGCTGTGGGAACGCCGCCGCGGCCACTCCGACCATCTGCTACTGCGCGTCGGCACCGTACGCCAGGCGTCGCTGCTGACGATCGAGGACAGCTCCCGCGAGGACAACCACCGCTCCGTCAACTGGCAGATCCCCGACATGCCGATCGGCGTGAACCTGGCCGGGGACGGTGTCGTCGGCATCTCGGGCGAGACGGACGCGGCCCGGGCGCTGGCCCGCTGGACCGTCGCGCAGGCCGCGATCCTGCACAGCCCGCGCGACGTCCGGATCACCGTGCTCACCGACGCGGCGGGCGCGCCCGCCTGGCAGTGGGTGCGCTGGCTGCCGCACGCCCGCCCCGGCGAGGGCGGTGTCGCCGCGCCGCCGTCCGGCGGACCCACCGTGACCATAGGCAACGACCCGGAGACGGTTGCCAACCGGGTATCCGAACTGGTTTCCGCGATCCGCTCGCGGGCCCGTTCGCGGGAGTCCGCGATGGGCGGCGCGCTGCTCGCCGAGCCCGACCTCGTCGTGGTGCTGGACGGCGCCCGGCGGCTGCGGGACGTGCCCGGCGTGGTGCAGGTGCTGAAGGAGGGCCCGGCCGTACGGGTGTTCCTGATCTGCCTCGACCAGGAGGAGCGGATGCTCCCCGAGGAGTGCGTCACCGTCTGCGCGGTCGGCGCCCGCGAGGTGACGCTGCGCCGTACCGGCAGCGCCGACATCACCGGCATCCGGCCCGACCTGGTGGACACCGGCTGGTGCGAGCGGATCGGCCGGGCCCTGGCCCCCGTACGCGACGTCACCCCGGACGGCTCGGACGGCCTGCCGGACCGCGTCAAGCTGCTGGACCTGCTCGGCCTGGAACCGCCGCGGGCCGCCGAACTGGCCGCCCGCTGGACCAAGCGCCCGGCTTCCACCGGCGTCCTGCTCGGCACCGGCTACACCGGCCCTGTCACCTTCGACCTGGTCAAGGACGGCCCGCACGGCCTGATCGCGGGCACGACCGGCGCCGGCAAGTCCGAGCTCCTCCAGACGCTGGTGGCCTCCCTGGCGGCGGTCAACCGGCCGGACGAGATGACGTTCGTCCTCGTCGACTACAAGGGCGGCAGCGCCTTCGCCGGCTGCGAGCGGCTGCCGCACGTCCTCGGCATGGTCACCGACCTGGACAGCCACCTGGTCGAGCGCGCGCTGACCTCGCTGACCGCCGAACTGACGCGCCGCGAACGCATCCTGGCCGACGCGGGCGCCAAGGACCACACCGAGTACCGGGCGATGCGCCGCCGCGACCCCGCGCTGGCACCGCTGCCGAGGCTGCTGCTCATCATCGACGAGTTCGCCACCCTCGCCCGCGACGTGCCGGAGTTCGTACCGGGTCTGGTCGGCATCGCCCAGCGCGGCCGCTCGCTCGGCCTGCACCTGCTGCTCGCCACCCAGCGCCCGGCCGGTGTGGTCACCGCCGACATCCGCGCCAACACCAATCTGCGGATCTCGCTGCGCGTCACCGACGCCCTCGACAGCCAGGACGTCCTGGAGGTCAACGACGCGGTGTCCATCTCCAGCGACACCCCGGGCCGTGCCCTGGCCCGGATCGGGCACCGCTCGGTGCTCCCGTTCCAGACCGCCTTCGTCGGCGCCGTACGCGAGGACGGACAGGCCGCGGCCGCGGGCGACGGCAACACGGGCACCGGGCCGGACGCAGAGCACCGGGCCGACGTCTGGACCAGCGAACTGACCTGGTCGCTGCTGGGCCGTACGGCGGCCGAACCCGTCGAGGAGACCGCTGACCTCTTCGACGCCATCCAGGAGGCGATGGACCGCGCCGACGCGCCCACCGACCTGACGGCCCTGGTCGACGCGGTCCAGGAGGCCGCCGCTCAGCTGGAGATCGAGCGGCAGCCCAGCCCTTGGCTGCCCGCGCTGCCGAATGCGGTGAGCCTGGCCGAACTGCCCGAGCGGCCCGACCCGGCCGACGGGCGCCTCGCGCCGGTCGCCTGGGGCCTGGCCGACCTGCCGGGCGCCCAGCGCCAGGAGCCCCTGGAACTGGACCTGAGCCGCTTCGGGCACCTGTACGTCCTGGGCACCCCGCGCTCCGGCCGCTCCCAGGTGCTGCGCACCATAGGCGGCGCGCTGGCTCGCCGGCACTCCAGCGCCGACGTGCACCTGTACGGCATCGATGCGGCCGGCGGCGCGCTCGCGGCGCTGTCCGAACTGCCGCACTGCGGCGCCGTCGTACCGCGCGCCGACCTGGAACGGCTGGGCCGCCTGCTGACCCGGCTGACCGCCGAGATGGGCGCGCGCCAGGAACTGCTCACCTCCCACGGCGCGGCCAACCTCACCGAACTGCGCGCCCTGCTGCCGCCCGCCGAACGCCCCGCCCACGTGGTCGTCCTGATCGACGGCTGGGACTCGCTGGCCGCCCTGCTCGGCGAACACGACGGCGGCCGGCCGATGCACGAGCTGACCGCGCTGATCCGCGAGGGCGCGCCGATGGGGCTGCACGTCGTCGCCACGTCCGAACGGGCGCTGCTGACCGGCAAGGTCGCCTCGCTCAACGACGAGCGGCTGCTGCTCCGGCTCACCGACCGCAATGAGTACAGCCTGGCGGGCATCCCGCCGAAGCAGGTGCCGGCCGTCGTCCCGCAGGGCCGCGGCTGGCGCGGGGGCAGCGCCACCGAGGTGCAGGTCGCACTGCTCGGCGAACAGGCCCCACAGGGACAGGGGGCGCCGGTCACCGGACGCGACCAGGCCGAGGCGCTCAAGCGGATCGGGGAGCGTGCCGCGCAGCGCGACCGCGACCTGCCCGCAGCGCGCCGCCCCGCGCGCGTCCTGAGCCTGCCCCGCCAGGTGTCGTTCACCGACGCGTACGAGAAGGTACCGGCGGCCGACCGGCGCCCCCTGTGGGGACTGCTCGGCGTCGGCGGCGACGACCTGGGCGCCATCGGCGTGGACTTCGCGGCCGACGCGCCGTCCTTCCTCGTCAGCGGCCCGCCCGGCAGCGGCCGGTCCACCGCGCTCACCACGCTCGCGGTGTCGCTGCTGGCCGGCGGCACCCGGGTGGTCGCGCTCACCCCGCGCGAATCGCCGCTGCGGGGCCTGGCCCGGCACCCGCGGGCCGTCGTTCTCCAGGACCCGGACCCGCTGGCCGACGAGGTGAGCGCGGCACTGAACGCCGAACCGGGTCCCGCTGTGGTCCTGGTCGACGACGCCGACCTGCTCTCCCAGCTGCCTGCCTGTGACGCGGCGCTGCGGGAGGTCGCCACCACCGGCCGGGACCGCGGCGTCGGACTGGTCGCCGCCGCCACCGCCGAGACGCTGACCACGGCGGGCATCGGCTGGCTCGGCCTGGTACGGCGGGTCCGCAAGGGCGTGCTGCTGTCGCCGCAGTCACCGGGCGAGGGCGACATCCTCGGCGTGCGGGTGCCGTACGACCTGTTGCGGGGCCGTCCGACGCCGGGCCGCGGCCTGACCGTCGACCCGGTGACCGGCGCGCTGGTGTCGGTGCTGGTGCCGGAGACGGTGCTGCGCGACGGAGACGCCGGCTGACCGGCCGGCCCGTACATACGACGGTGCCCCGCCGCCGGACTTCTGGTCCGGTGGCGGGGCACCGTCGTGTTGTGACGTCCGCGTCGTACGGTCCGTGTCGTACGGGCCGTCAGCCGGCGTTCTTGGTGCCGGTCGCGATGTCGAGGTCCATCTTCTCGATGCTGTTCTTGATCTGGTTGAACTGGTTGGCGAAGGAGTTGATGCTCTCCACCGCCTTCTGCAGCGACGCGGTGAGGTTGCTGTAGGACTCCTTCAGCGCCGGGCTGCTCTGCTGCATGAACAGGCCGTTGTCCAGCAGGCCCTCGACGGAGGTCTTGGTGCTCAGCAGCAGCGGGTTGATGTCGTTGACGGCCTGCTTCATCACGCCGGAGACGCGCTGGATCTCGTTGTAGTCGATGTTGATGTTGCCTGCGGGCATGGTGCTGACTCCCTGGGTCGGTAGGGGGATGGGTGGAACCGGGACG
>NZ_NHSG01000360.1:0-84084 GCF_020024005.1 Streptomyces purpurogeneiscleroticus | reverse complement strand
GCGCCGCGTCGAAATTGGCCGCCGACATCTGCTGCCGCGCGTTGTCCCCGTGCTCCTGCTCACCGGAGCTGAACGCCGAATCCATCCCCGACTGACCGCCCAGAATCCCCGACAGGGAACTCTGCAGCGACGCCGCGATCTCGTCCGACCGCGCCTTGAACTGATCGAACGCCGCCTTGCCCGAACCGTTGAACTTCCCCTCCAACGGCGCCGCGGCATCCACCAGCTGCCGGATCAGCGTCCCCAGGTCCTCACTCGACCCACGCGACTTCGACTGCAACGTCGACAGCGTCTGCGCTCCCATGTCGAACTTCATCAGGCTCCCCCTGCCGGGCTGGACCGCTTGTTTGCCGAGACATCTTTGCAACCCAGGGACATCTCTGCCAACACCGGACACAGTGCTGTGACACAGGCGTGACAGCGGCGCGGACGCCGGGTGGCGGGGGCCGCGGGTCGTAGCCTTTCCGGTGCCGGGCGCGGGTGCGTCCGCGGAGCGAGAAGGGAGCCGGCCATGGCTGAGCGACCGGAGCGACTGGTGGTCGTCGGCGGGGACGCGACGGGGATGTCCGCCGCGTCCCAGGCCCGCAGGCTGCGTACGCCCGAGGAGCTGGAGATCGTCGCGTTCGAGCGCGGGCACTTCACGTCGTACTCGGCCTGCGGCATTCCGTACTGGGTGGGCGGGGTGGTGGACGAGCGGGACGCGCTGATCGCGCGGACGGCCGCGCAGCACCGGGAGCGGGACATCGACCTGCGGATGCGGACGGAGGTCACGGAGATCGATGTCGAGAAGCGGCGGGTGCGGTCGCACGACCTCGAAACCGGCGCGGAGGAGTGGACGGCGTACGACAAGCTCGTGCTCGCGACCGGCGCGAGGCCGGTGCGGCCGCCGCTGCCGGGCATCGACGCGCCGGGCGTGCACGGCGTGCAGACCCTCGATGACGGGCAGGCGCTGCTGGACACGCTGGCCCGTACCGAGGGGCGGCGCGCGGTCGTGGTGGGCGCCGGGTACATCGGCGTGGAGATGGCCGAGGCGCTGATCCAGCGCGGGTACGAGGTGACGGTCGTCAATCGCGGCGCGGAGCCGATGTCGACGCTGGACCCGGACATGGGCTGTCTGGTGCACGACGCGATGACGGGACTCGGCATCGAGATGGTCAACGGTGCCGAGGTGACGGAGATCCGCACCGGGGACGACGGCCGGGCCTGCGGGGTGGTGACGCCGGAGAAGGAGTACCCGGCGGACGTGGTGGTGCTGGGGCTCGGCGTACGGCCGGAGACGACGCTCGCCGAGGCGGCCGGGCTGCCGCTGGGCGCGTCCGGCGGGATTCTGACCGACCTCGCGATGCGGGTGCGCGGGTACGAGGACATCTGGGCGGGCGGCGACTGCGTGGAGGTGCTGGACCTGGTCTCCGGGCGGGACCGGCACATCGCGCTCGGCACGCACGCCAACAAGCACGGCCAGGTCATCGGCTCGGGCGTGGGCGGCGGTTACGCGACCTTCCCCGGCGTGGTCGGCACGGCCGTCAGCAAGGTCTGCGACCTGGAGATCGCCCGTACCGGGCTGCGCGAGAAGGACGCGCAGGCCGTGGGGCTTCAGTACGTGACCGTCACGATCGAGTCGACGAGCCGGGTGGGGTACTTCCCGAACTCCGCGCCGATGACCGTGAAGATGCTCGCCGAGCGGCTCTCGGGGCGGCTGCTGGGCATGCAGATCGTCGGCCGGGAGGGCGCGGCGAAGCGGGTGGACATCGCGGCGGTGGCGCTGACGGCCAAGATGACGGTCGAACAGATGACGGCGCTGGACCTGGGGTACGCGCCGCCGTTCTCACCGGTGTGGGACCCGGTGCTGGTGGCGGCGCGCAAGGCCGTCCAGGCGGTACGGGCGGACGCCGCGCCGCAGTAGAGGAGCCGGGGCGCCCGCCGTGCGGCGGACGTCCCGCCGCGCCTCAGCGCGCCGTCTGCTCGTGGACGTACTCGACGAGGCGGGTCAGCGCCTCCGGGTCGGTGTTCGGGAGCACGCCGTGGCCGAGGTTGAAGATGTGGCCCTCCAGCCCGGCGGCGGCGTCCAGTACCTCGCGGGCCTTGGTCTCCACGGCCTCGCGCGGGGCGAAGAGCACGGCCGGGTCGATGTTGCCCTGGATCGCCTTGCCGGGGCCGACCCGGCGCGCGGCCTCGTCCAGCGGCACCCGCCAGTCGGCGCCCACGACGTCCGCACCCGCCTCGCCCATCAGGCCGAGCAGCTCACCCGTGCCGACGCCGAAGTGGATACGCGGTACGCCGTACCCCGCGACCGCCTCGAAGACCTTCGCGGAGGCCGGCATGACCGAGCGGCGGTAGTCGGCCGGGGCGAGCGCGCCCACCCAGGAGTCGAAGAGCTGCACGGCGCTGGCGCCGGCCTCGATCTGCACCTTCAGGAAGGCCGCGGTGATCTCGGCGAGGCGGTCCAGCAGGTCGGCCCAGAGCTGCGGGTCGCCGTACATGAGCGCCTTGGTGTGCTCGTGGTTGCGGGACGGGCCGCCCTCGACGAGGTAGCTGGCGAGGGTGAAGGGCGCGCCCGCGAAGCCGATGAGCGGGGTGGAGCCCAGCTCGCCGACGAGCATGCGGACCGCCTCGGAGACGTACGAGACGTCCTCGGGCGTGAGGTCGCGCAGCTGCTCCAGGTCGGCGCGGGTCCGGATCGGCCGCTCGACGACCGGGCCGACGCCGGGCTTGATGTCCAGGTCGATGCCGATGGCCTTCAGCGGGACGACGATGTCGCTGAAGTAGATCGCGGCGTCCACGTTGTGCCGGCGTACGGGCTGCAGCGTGATCTCGGTGACCAGCTCGGGCCGCATGCAGGAGTCGAGCATCGCGATGCCCTCGCGGACCTTGCGGTACTCCGGCAGTGAGCGCCCGGCCTGGCGCATGAACCACACCGGCGTGTGCGGGACCGGCTCCCGGCGGCACGCCTTGAGGAACGCGGACTCCCGCGTGCTCTCCGGTGCGAAGGAGGCGGTCGGCTGCTGGCCCGTCATCGGGGTCTCCCCTGCTCGGTCGGATGCTCGGTCGGAGTGAAGAGCGCGGGGAACGTCGTCGGCACTCACGTACCGAATCTTCGCACGTGCCGTGGGACACCTCCGAACGGGCGACCCGCCCACCGGGTGTCCTCCGCATATGAACACGGCATTGCGCCTAACCTTCCCAGCATGGCAGCGGCTCAGGAACACCTCGCGGACAGCGCGGACGAGACCCCGATCGCCTTCCGTCAGGCGGTCGAGGCCCTCCATGCGGCCCGGCTGCGATCCGAGATCGAGATCGCGCCGATGCCCGCGCCCAAACGGCTCGCGCCGTTCGCGCACGCGCTGGAGGCAACGGTGGTCGAGCGGGACTCGGAGGGCGATACGGATCTGGCCGACGGGCGGCTGGTACTGCTGCACGACCCGGCAGGGCACGACGCGTGGCACGGCACTTTCCGCGTGGTGACGCTGGCCCGCGCGGAGCTGGAGCCGGAGCTGGCCACCGACCCGCTGCTGCCGGACGTGTGCTGGTCCTGGCTGACCGGCGCGCTGGAGGCGCGCGGCGTGCCGTACGGCGAGCCGAGCGGCACGGTCACGCGCGCGGGCTCGTACTACTTCGGCGGCATCGGCGACCGGCCGCCGGACACCCAGCTCGAACTGCGGGCTTCCTGGACGCCGGCCGAGGGACAGCACGGGGTGCGCGACATCGGGGCGCACCTGACGGCCTGGTGCGATCTGCTGTGCCAGGTGGCGGGGCTGCCGCCGGCGCCGGTGGAGCCGGCGGGGCGGGGCGGCGTGGTGCCGCTGCCGCAGCGCCGGGGACCGCAGCTGCGCTGATCACGCGGGGAGACAGGGACTCCAAACGCCGCGCGGGCCGCCCCCCAGGGGGCGGCCCGCGCGGCGTACGCGTGCTGTCCCCCACCTCGATCACCCATCCGATTTGCCCGAATTGCCCAAACTAAATCGTGATCAAACTCTAAAGTCCGGCCGGATTACTGCCGAAGAGGTCTATGACCCTTCAAACACGGGAGCACTCCGGCTCACTCCCCTGAAGCCGGCTTCCGTCCCCGCCACTCCCCAGGAGGCCCGGTGTCTGTTCTCCTCGAGCAACCTTCGAGCCTGGTCGCCTACCGCCCGAACAAGCCGACGGCCATGGTCGTCGTGGCCGACCCGCGCGTCCGCTCCACCGTCACCCGCCACCTGTGGGCCCTCGGAGTACGTGACGTGATCGAGGCGTCGTCCATCGCGGAGGCCCGCCCCCGCGTCGGCAACCCGCGCGACATCTGCGTGGCCGACGTCCACCTTCCCGACGGCTCCGGCCTCACCCTGCTGTCCGAGACCCGGGCGGCGGGCTGGCCCAACGGCCTCGCACTCTCCGCCGCCGACGACATCGGCGCGGTACGCAACGCTCTCGCCGGCGGCGTCAAGGGCTACGTCGTCACCGGCACCCGCACCAACCTCGGCCTCCCCGGCCGCCCAGGCGCCGCCCCCATCGGCGCGGGCGCGGCCCGCATGCACCGCCGCCCGCCCGGCGCCCCCGGTCACCCCGGCGGCTACCGCGAGCTCTCGGGGCGCGAGGTCGAGGTGCTGAGACTGGTCGCCGAAGGCCAGTCGAACAAGGCCATCGGTGTCTCGATGGGACTCTCGGCCCTCACGGTCAAGAGCCACCTCGCCCGCATCGCCCGCAAGCTCGGCACGGGCGACCGGGCCGGCATGGTCGCCGTCGCGCTGCGCACCGGGATCATCCACTGAGCAACCGGGAACATGCACCGAGTACCGGGACCGCCCGCTGAGGCCGCCCGGCCGCCCGCCCGCCCCGCTCATCGAGCCTTTACATACGCACAGCGTCCGTCGAGGGAACGTTCCCTCGGCGGACGTGGTGCATACACCGATACCCTTGACTGGTGACCGACGCCCAAAAGACCGCAGAAGACTCGACACTGCGAACCCCCGGGGACGCAACGGAAGACCCCCGGCCGGCGCCGGTTCCGCTTCTCGAACCCCGCGAGGGCATCCCGCCAGTGACCGCGACCGACGAGGACCTTGCGCAGGTCGTCGCGGCCTTCGCCGCGGGCAGCGGCCCGGTCGCCGTGGACGCCGAGCGGGCCTCCGGGTACCGCTACGGCCAGCGCGCCTACCTGGTACAGCTGCGCCGCGAAGGGGCCGGCAGCGTCCTGATCGACCCGGTCGCCTGCCCCGATCTGAGCGCGCTGGGCGCGGCCATCGCCGACGCCGAGTGGGTACTGCACGCGGCGACCCAGGATCTGCCCTGCCTGCGTGACATAGGGATGCTCCCCGCCTCGCTCTTCGACACCGAGCTGGCCGGCCGGCTGGCCGGCTTCGCCCGCGTCGGCCTCGGCGCGATGGTGGAGAACGTCCTCGGCTACGCGCTGGAGAAGGGCCACTCCGCGGTGGACTGGTCCACCCGCCCGCTGCCCGAGCCCTGGCTCCGGTACGCGGCGCTGGACGTGGAGCTGCTGGTCGACCTGCGGGACGCGCTGGAGGCGGAGCTGGACCGGCAGGGGAAGCTGGACTGGGCCCGGCAGGAGTTCGCGGCGATCGCCGCTGCCCCGCCGGCGCCGCCCCGCAAGGATCCCTGGCGCCGCACGTCCGGCATGCACAAGGTGCGGCGACGGCGGCAGATGGCGGTCGTACGGGAGCTGTGGACGGCCCGCGACCGAGTCGCGCAGAAGCGCGACGTCTCGCCGGGCAAGGTGCTGGGGGACGCGGCGATCGTGGAGGCCGCGCTGAACCTCCCGCCGAACGCGCACGTGCTCGCCGCGCTGCCCGGCTTCGGCCACCGCATGGGCCGCCGGCAGCTGGAGCAGTGGCAGGCGGCGATCGACCGGGCGCGGGCGCTGCCCGAGTCCGAGCTGCCGCAGCCGGGCCAGCCGCTGAACGGTCCCCCGCCGCCGCGCGCCTGGGCCGACAAGGACCCGGCGGCCGCGGCGCGGCTGACCGCGGCCCGTACGGCGGTGACGGCGCTCGCCGAGGAGCTGAACCTGCCGCAGGAGAATCTGATCACGCCGGACACGGTGCGCAGGGTCTGCTGGGAGCCGCCGGTGCCGACTTCGTCGGCGGTTTCCGAGGCGCTGGCCGGGTACGGTGCTCGGCCTTGGCAGGTCGAGCTGGTGACGCCGTTGCTGGTGGGCGCGCTCAGCACCTCGTCTGCGGGCTGACGCCTGCGGGCGTCTTTGTCCTCGAACGCCGGACGGGCCGGATTCTGCCGGACGGGCTGGAAACACCAGCCCGTCCGGGACGTACTTCAGTCGCGGTCGACGTGGGTGCGGAGCACCTTCTTGTCGGCCGCGTCGATGTCGTACGTCGTCTTGTTCCAGTCGCTCTTGGTGACGACGTCGACGGACCAGATTTCCTTGCCCTGGTCGTTGTCGTCCAGCTCGATCGAGCTGACCGTGCCCTGCTTCTTGTCCGTGGCCACCTGGGCCGCCTGCTGGGCGGTGACCTTGGCCTTCTTCAGCCAGGCGGCGAGCTTCGTCTTGTCGTCGGCGTCCTCGTCGCTGTCGGTCCGGGGCTTGGCCGCCTTCCCGGAGACCGCGTCGACGGTGACCATGCTCTTGGTGCCGTCGGTGGTGGCGACCTCGGTCTCCCACACCGGCTTGCCGCCCGTCCCGCGCTTCAGCTCGGCCGAGACCGGCTTGGAGCCGGAGACCGCGCCGGTGGCGGCCGACAGTGCCTTGTCGTAGGTGATCTTCGCCTTCGGAATGAGGGCCTTGCGCTCGGTCTGGTCCTCGGTGAGCTTGCCGCTCGCGGTCGGAGAGGCGACGGCGGACTTGCCGCCTTCGGACGCCTTCGGGGACGCGGAGCCGCCACCGCCCCCGCCGTTGTCGTCGCCGCAGCCGGTGACCAGGGCACCCGCCACCGCCACGGCACACAGCAGACCGGCCGCGCGCAGCCGCGCTACGCGATTCCCGTACGCGAGCGTTCCGCTTCGCTTCGTATCCATGGGGGCAGAGTAGGGGCGGTACGTCCCCTTACGTCCGCGACGCAGCGAAGACCGGCCGAAGCCACCCGGATCGCGGGAAGCCCCAGGACGCCTCCCGAGCAACAGCAGGTGAATGTGACGTTCGCCGCTCCGGCCGAGGGGGGTGGGCAGGTTGGTTACCCGCAAGTAGCATGACGGTGGGCAGCGCGCCATGAGTGCGCCCCGCAGCAGTGCCACCCCGCACCTGGAGGAGAGCCAACGTGCCTCGTACCGCTAGGGACGTCGTCTTCGTCGACGGCGTCCGCACCCCGTTCGGCAAGGCGGGCCCGAAGGGCATCTACCACGAGACCCGCGCCGACGACCTGGTCGTCAAGTGCATCCGGGAGCTGCTGCGCCGCAACCCGGATCTGGATCCGGCCCGTGTCGACGAGGTCGCGCTCGCCGCGACGACCCAGATCGGCGACCAGGGCCTGACCCTGGGCCGGACCGCCGGAATTCTGGCCGGTCTGCCGCAGTCCGTACCCGGCTTCTCGATCGACCGGATGTGTGCGGGTGCGATGACCGCCGTCACGTCGATCGCGGGCGGCGTGTCCTTCGGCGCGTACGACATCGCCGTGGCCGGCGGCGTCGAGCACATGGGCCGCCACCCCATGGGCGAGGGCGTCGACCCGAACCCGCGGTTCGTCAGCGAGAAGCTGGTCGACCAGTCCGCCCTGTTCATGGGCATGACGGCGGAGAACCTGCACGACCGCCTGCCGCACATCACCAAGCAGCGCGCCGACGAGTACGCCGTGCGCAGCCAGGAGAAGGCGGCCAAGGCGTACGCGGACGGGAAGATCCAGGCCGACCTGGTGCCCGTCTCGGTCCGCCGCACCAACGCCGAGGCCGGCGAGACCGGTTGGGGCCTGGCCACGGCCGACGAGCCGATGCGTCCGGGCACCACGCTGGAGAACCTGGCGAGCCTGAAGACGCCGTTCCGCCCGCACGGTCGCGTCACCGCCGGTAACGCCGCCGGTCTGAACGACGGTGCCACCGCCTCGCTGATCGCCGCCGAGGACGTGGCGCGCGAGCTGGGCCTGCCGGTCAAGATGCGCCTGGTGGACTACGCGTTCGCGGGTGTCGAGCCGGAGGTCATGGGCATCGGCCCGGTCCCGGCGACCGAGAAGGCGCTGGCCAAGGCCGGTCTGACCATTGACGACATCGGTCTCTTCGAGATCAATGAGGCGTTCGCCGTCCAGGTGCTGTCGCTGCTGGACCACTACGGCATCGCCGACGACGACCCGCGCGTCAACCAGTACGGCGGCGCCATCGCGTTCGGCCACCCGCTGGCCTCCTCCGGTGTGCGTCTGATGACGCAGCTGGCGCGGCAGTTCGAGGAGCAGCCGCACGTCCGCTACGGCATCACCACCATGTGTGTCGGCTTCGGCATGGGTGGCACCGTGATCTGGGAGAACCCGCACTTCGAGGGGAACAAGTGACTACTACCGCAGAGCTTCTGAAGGGCGCGGCCGAGCTCTTCCCCGACGAGGTCGTGACCCAGGCGCACGTCCGCCACCTCGACCTCCCGCAGGGCGCCGGCAAGTTCGCGCTCATCACGCTGGACAACGGCCTGGACCACACCAAGCCGACCACCTTCGGGCCGCAGTCGCTGGCGAACCTCAACGTCGCCATCGACCAGGTCGAGAAGGAGGCCGCGGACGGCGAGATCGTCGGCGTCGGCATCACCGGCAAGCCGTTCATCTTCGCCGTCGGCGCCGACCTCAAGGGCGTCGAGCTGCTGAAGAAGCACGAGGACGCGCTCGCCATCGGCAAGGGCGGCCACGACGTCTTCAAGCGGCTGTCCGCGCTCGCCGTGCCGACCTTCGCGTACTACAACGGCGCGGCCATGGGCGGCGGCGTCGAGGTCGGTCTGCACTGCAGCTACCGGACCGTGTCGAAGGCCGTCCCGGCCTTCTCGCTGCCCGAGGTCTTCCTCGGCCTGGTGCCCGGCTGGGGCGGCTGCGTGCTGCTGCCGAACCTGATCGGCGCGGACCGTGCCGTGAGCGTGATCATCGAGAACTCGCTCAACCAGAACAAGCAGCTCAAGGGCCAGCAGGTCTACGACCTCGGGATCGCCGACGCGCTCTTCGAGGGCGCGGACTTCCTGGAGCAGTCGCTGATCTGGACCGCGTCCGTCCTCAAGGGCGACACCGAGGTCGTACGGGCCGAGCTGGACCGCGGCGACGCCTGGGACCAGGCCGTGGCGCGCGGCAAGGCCATCGCCGACGGCAAGGTGCACGGCGCCGCTCCGGCCGCGTACCGCGCGCTGGACATCATCGCCAAGGCCAAGAACGGCGACCTGCGCCAGGGCTTCGACGCCGAGGACCAGGCCCTCGCGGACCTGATCATGGGCGGCGAACTGCGCAGCGGCATCTACGCGTTCAACCTGGTGCAGAAGCGCGCCAAGCGCCCGGCCGGTGCGCCGGACAAGAAGCTGGCCCGCCCGGTCACCAAGGTCGGCGTCGTCGGCGCCGGTCTGATGGCCTCTCAGCTGGCGCTGCTCTTCGCGCGCCGCCTGGAGGTGCCGGTCGTACTGACCGACATCGACCAGGCGCGGATCGACAAGGGCGTGGAGTACGTCCACGGCGAGATCGACAAGCTGCTGCTGAAGGGCCGCGTCAACCAGGACAAGGCGAACCGCCTCAAGGGCCTGGTCACCGGCGTCCTGGACAAGGCGGACGGCTTCGCGGACGCGGACTTCGTCATCGAGGCCGTGTTCGAGGAGATGGGCGTCAAGCAGCAGGTGTTCGCGGAGGTGGAGGCGGTCGCCCCGGCGCACGCCATCCTCGCCACCAACACCTCCTCGCTCTCCGTCTCGGAGATGGCGTCGAAGCTCAAGCACCCCGAGCGGGTCGTGGGCTTCCACTTCTTCAACCCGGTCGCGATCCTGCCGCTGCTGGAGATCGTGCGCGGCGAGCAGACCGATGACGCGTCGCTGGCCACCGCCTTCTCGGTCGCCAAGTCGCTGAAGAAGACGGCCGTCCTGTGCAAGGACGCGCCCGCCTTCGTCGTGAACCGCATCCTGACCCGCTTCATGGGCGAGATCCAGAACGTCATCGACGAGGGCACCCCGGTCGCCGTCGCCGAGAAGGCGGTCGAACCGCTCGGCCTGCCGATGTCGCCGCTGGTCCTGCTGGAGCTGGTCGGCCCGGCGATCGGCCTGCACGTCTCGGAGACGCTGAACCGCGCCTTCCCGGAGCGCTTCAAGGTCTCGCCGAACCTCAAGGCCGTCGTGGACGCCGGCAAGCGCGGCTTCTACGTGTACGACTCGGGCGCGCCCGAGCTGGACCCGGAGGTCGCGGCGCTCCTCCAGCAGGGCGACACCGTCCTCACCGAGGAGCAGACCCGCGACCGCGTCCTGGACGCCGTCGCGCAGGAGATCGGCCTGATGCTGGACGAGGGTGTCGTCGCCGAGGCGCAGGACATCGACCTGTGCCTGATCACCGGCGCCGGCTGGCCCTTCCACCTGGGCGGCATCACGCCGTACCTGGACCGCGCGGGCGTCTCCGAGCGCGTGAACGGCAAGAAGTTCCTGGCCCCGGGCGTCGCGAGCGTGCCCGCGTAACGCGGCCGCACACGCCCCCCACGGGCGAACTGCCCCGGCACCATCCCTCAGTGGTGCCGGGGCAGTTCTGTGTGCGCGGCCGCACCGGCCTGCCCGACGGGGGCGTTAGCGAGACGTTAGCCGTACGGCGGTGGATCAACAGCAGCGCCCGACACCTTTGTTCTCACGCACCGGAACACCACACGAGAACAGAGAACGGGGACGATCATGTTGCACCGCACCGCCCACCGCCACGCCCGCAGGGCCGCCGCCGCCATGGTGATCGCCGTCGCCGCGCTCGGGCTCACCGCCTGCCAGGAGAGCGGCACCGACGCCTCGTCCGCCCCCTCTGCCTCGGCCTCGTCCCCCTCCGCGCACGCCACGCAGTCCCCCACCGCCACGGACAAGACCTCCCGCAGCGCCACCGAGGGCACGCCGTCGGCCGCCGCCACGAAGTCCGACGCACGCTGCACGGACCAGCTCGACTACACGGGCGACCCGAGGTCCAACGCCGAGATCAACACCATCGGCGCGGACACCGGCCACTGCCCGGCCCCGGAGAAGGCCGGCACCCCGTCGGGCACCCCCAAGAAGCCCGACGTGAGCTGCACGGACCAGATCAACTACGCGGGCGACCCGCGGCCCAACGCCGAGATCGACACCATCGGCGAGGAGACCGGCTACTGCCCTCCGGTGCGGCATCAGTGAGCCTCAGTGAGCCGAGGGCGGCCGTGACGGTCCCGGGCGCCGTTCAGTGGTGCCAGGGCAGGCGTACGGGCTTCGCGGGCACACGGTCCGCCAGGATGTCCGTGAGGAGGCCGGCGAGGCCGTACGGGTAGACCTCCTCCTCCGGAGCCGTCAGCTCCCCGGCCGTCCACCACCGGTGGTCCACGATGGTGGCCCGCTCATGGGCCTCGAAGCCGCCGGTGTCCACGTCGTGCCGGGCCACCCGGCACAGGTAGAAGACGTCCGAGAACCAGCCCTGCTTCCACCCGAGGTCCGCGTATCCGGCCGTGCGGGCCACCGGCCCGGTCAGCTCCGTGTGCGGCACCGACAGGCCGGTCTCCTCGGCCAGTTCGCGCGCCGCGGCCCGCGCCGTGCGCTCCCAGCGGTGCACTCCCCCGCCGGGCGTGAACCAGCAGTACCCGGCCGCCGGCCGCCCCGGCTCCCGGAGCGACCGGAAGAGGAGCACCCGGCCGCCGCCGTCGACGAGCAGTACCCGCGCGGAGCGGCGCCGCCCCCGTAACCGTCCAAGTATCGGCATCGGCGCAGCCTACAGCCGCCTCGCGCGCCGCGGCTCCGCTCCGGCATGACGGCTCGTCACTCCTTGTGGTGTGCCGCCATGAGGGCTTCCAGGGCCTCGGTCACCCATTCCTCGGTGGCCTGCTTGGTGAGGCCGAGGCCGGTCAGTACGCCGTCGCCGTCCTCCTGTTCCAGGAGGGCGAGCAGGAGGTGTTCGGTGCCGATGTAGTTGTGGCCGAGGCGCAGGGCCTCGCGGAAGGTCAGTTCGAGGGCCTTCTTGGCGGCGGCGTCGAAGGGGATGAGGGCGGGGACGTCACCGTCCGTTGCCGGGGGCAGGGCGGCGGTGGCGGCCTCGCGCAGGGCCTCGGGCGTGCTGCCCTGGGCGGCGATCGCCTTCATCGCGAGCCCCTCCGGTTCGGCGAGGAGGCCGAGGATCAGGTGACCGGTCCGGATTTCGACGTGGCCTGCCGCCTTGGCCTCGTTCTGAGAGGTGACGACGACATTGCGGGCGCGCGGCGTGAAGCGGCCGAAGCCCTCGTTCGGGTCGAGGTCGGAGGTCGCGGGGCCCTTCGGGACGAAGCGCTTCTGGGCCGCCTGCTTGGTGACGCCCATGCTCTTGCCGATCTCCGTCCAGGACGCGCCGGAGCGGCGCGCCTGGTCCACGAAGTGGCCGATCAGGTGGTCCGCCACGTCGCCGAGGTGGTCGGCGGCGAGGACCGCGTCGGTGAGCTGGTCGAGGGCGTCGGTGTGCACCTTCTTGATGGCGTCGATCAAGTCGTCGAGGCGCACCGGGTGCGTGCTGCGTACGGGTTCCACGGAATCTGCCATGCGTCAACGGTAGGTTGACGATGCTTGAGCGTCAACCCTGGGTTGTCGATTTCTGGAGAGCGATCTCCATGGGGTCCGTGAGGTGCCACGATGAACGCATGACAGCGACTACCACCCTCATCGTCGACGGCGCCAATGTCGTCGGCTCCGTGCCCGACGGCTGGTGGCACGACCGGCGGGGCGCGGCCGAGCGGCTGCGCGACGCCCTCGTGGCGTACGGCGAGAGCGGACTGCCCGGCCTCGCGGATCCGCCGGTGGAGCTGGTGCTCGTCGTGGAGGGCGCGGCGCGCGGGGTGGCGAGCGTCGACGGCGTACGGGTCGAGTCGGCCGACGGCAGCGGCGACGACCGCATCGTCGAACTGGTCGAGGCCCGGCCCGAGGGGCGGCCGTGTGTGGTCGTGACGGCCGACCGGGGGCTGCGGGCGCGGGTGGAGGCCCTGGGCGCCCGGGTCGCGGGCCCCCGTTCCGTACGCCCGGCCGGCACCGGTGGCGGCCGGACGTACGGCAGATGAGGGGTCGTCAGTCGCGGCGCCCCATGCGGCTGTGCGACCGCCCGTACACGAAGTAGAAGGCGAGCCCGACGGCCATCCAGATGGCGAACCGCAGCCAGGTCTCCGCCGTCAGATTGATCATCAGCCACAGGGACGCCATGACCGACAGGACCGGGACCAGCGGCACCAGCGGGGTACGGAACGTACGCGGCAGGTCGGGGCGGGTACGGCGCAGAATGATCACGCCCAGGGCGACCACGACGAAGGCGAACAGGGTGCCGATGTTGACCAGCTCGGCCAGCACGTCGATGGACGTGAAACCCGCCACCACGGCGACCACCACGCCGAGCGCGACCGTGGACCGGTAGGGCGTACCGAAGCGCGGGTGGACCGTGGAGAAGACCCGGGGCAGCAGTCCGTCGCGGCTCATCGCGAAGAAGACCCGGCTCTGGCCGAGCAGCAGGATCATGCTGACGGAGGTGAGGCCGACGGCCGCGCCGAAGCTGATCAGACCGGCCCAGAAGGGGTGTCCGACGTCCTTGAAGGCGTCGGCGAGCGGCGCGTCCGTGGAGAGCCTGCTGTACTTCTGCATGCCGGTGACGACGATGGACACGGCGACGTAGAGGATCGTGCAGATGATCAGCGAGCCGAGGATGCCGCGCGGCACGTCACGCTGCGGATTGCGGGCCTCCTCGGCGGCCGTGGCGACGATGTCGAAGCCGATGAAGGCGAAGAAGACCACGGCGGCGGCCGCGAAGACGCCCATCACCCCGAAGCTCGCCGGAGTGAAGCCGAACATCAGCTGGACCAGCGGCGCCTGCCAGCCGCTGCCGCCCTCGCTGGGCACGGACTCCGGCACGAACGGCTCGTAGTTCGAGCCGTTGATGAAGAACGCGCCGACCGCGATGACGATCAGTACGACCGTGACCTTGACGCCCACGACCACCGCGGTCACCCGCGAGGACAGCTTCATGCCCGCGACCAGAATGGCCGTCAGGACGAGCACGAGGATGCAGGCCAGCAGGTCGAACCCGAACTGCCCTTCGTGGGTACCGGAGAGGCCCGCCGGCAGCTGTACGCCCGCGGAGTCCAGCAGCGAGCGGATGTAACCGGACCAGCCCACGGACACCACCGCACAGGCCAGCGCCAGCTCCAGGACCAGGTCCCAGCCGATGATCCAGGCCGGGAATTCGCCCAGCGAGGCGTAGGAGAACGTGTACGCGGAGCCGGCGACCGGGACGGTGGAGGCGAACTCGGCGTAGCAGAGGGCGGCCAGCGCGCAGACCACACCGGCGACGATGAAGGAGAGGGCGACCGCCGGGCCCGCCGTCTCCTTGGCGATCTTGCCGGTGAGGACGAAGATGCCGGTGCCGATGATCACCCCGACGCCGAAGACCGTCAGATCCAGCGCGGACAGGGACTTCTTGAGCGCGTGCTCGGGCTCCTCGGTGTCGCGGATCGACTCCTCGACCGTCTTGGTACGGAAGAGGCCGCGGCGACGGCCCTCCTGCTCCGGCAACGAACTGCTCATGGGCGAACCTCCGGGCGACCGTCTATGAATCCCCAACTGACCGAGTCTCGGCAAAAGCGGGGAACAGTCGCTGACGGCGTGCCCGAAGGCGCCACAGATCACTCGATATGCGGAGGGACCGGCCCGCACCCGGAGGAGTGCGGACCGGTCCCTGCGGCGTCGGACCGATCAGTCCTGAGCGACCTGGGCCGGCTCGGCGGCCGCCGCGTCCTCGGTGTCCGCGGTGTCCTCGTAGCGGCCGTCGATCTTCGCGACCAGGCCGGTGACCTGGCGGGCGATGTCCGGCGCGGTGAGGCCGATCTCGGCCAGGATCTCCTTGCGCGACGCGTGGTCGAGGAACTTCTCGGGGATGCCGAAGTCGCGCAGCGGCACGTCCACGCCCGCGTCCCGCAGCGCCTGCGCGACCGCGGAGCCGACGCCGCCGGAGCGGATGTTGTCCTCGACCGTGACCACGACGCGGTGGCGGTCGGCCAGGCCCGGCAGGGCCGCGTCGACCGGCTTGACCCAGCGCGGGTCGACGACGGTCGTGGAGATGCCCTGCTTGTCCAGCAGGTCGGCGATCTCCAGGCACATCGGGGCGAGCGCGCCGACGGAGACCAGCAGCACGTCGGGCTTCTTGACGTCCTTCGCAGGTGCGCGCAGCACGTCCATGCCGCCGATCCGGCCGACCGCCTCGACGGCCGGGCCGACCGCGCCCTTCGAGTAGCGCACCACGGTCGGCGCGTCATCGACCTCGACGGCCTCGCGCAGCTGAGCGCGCACCTGGTCGGCGTCGCGCGGCGCGGCGATCCGCAGGCCGGGGACGACCTGCAGCAGGGACATGTCCCACATGCCGTTGTGCGAGGCGCCGTCGGTGCCGGTGACGCCGGAGCGGTCCAGGACGAAGGTGACGCCGCACTTGTGCAGCGCCACGTCCATCAGGACCTGGTCGAAGGCGCGGTTGAGGAACGTCGCGTACAGCGCGAAGACCGGGTGCAGCCCGCCGGTCGCCAGGCCCGCGGCGGAGACCGCGCCGTGCTGCTCGGCGATGCCCACGTCGTAGATCCGGTCGGGGAACGCCTCGGCGAACTTCTTCAGGCCGACCGGCTGCAGCATCGCCGCGGTGATCGCGACGATGTCCTTGCGCTCGCGGCCGAGCTCGACCATCTCCTCGCCGAACACCGAGGTCCAGTCGGCGCCGCCGGACGACACCGGCAGACCGGTGTCGGGGTGGATGACGCCGATGCCGTGGAACCGGTCCGCCTCGTCCTGCTCGGCGGGCTTGTAGCCGCGGCCCTTCTCGGTCAGGCAGTGCACGATGACCGGGCCGCCGAAGCGCTTGGCGCGCTGCAGCGCGGACTCCAGCGCCTCCATGTCGTGGCCGTCGATCGGGCCGACGTACTTCAGGCCGAGGTCCTCGAACATGCCCTGCGGGGCGACGAGGTCCTTCAGGCCCTTCTTGGCGCCGTGCAGCGCGTCGTAGACCGGCTTCCCGACGACCGGGGTGCGGTCCAGGATCTCCTTGCCACGGGCGAGGAAGCGCTCGTAACCGTCGGTGGTGCGGAGGGTGGCGAGGTGGTCGGCCAGGCCGCCGATGGTCGGCGAGTACGAGCGCTCGTTGTCGTTGACGACGATGACCAGCGGGCGGTCCTTGGCGACCGCGATGTTGTTCAGCGCCTCCCAGGCCATGCCGCCGGTGAGCGCGCCGTCGCCGATCACCGCGACGACGTGGTCGTCCTTGCCGCGCACCTGGTTGGCCTTGGCCAGCCCGTCGGCCCAGCCGAGCACCGTGGAGGCGTGGCTGTTCTCGATGACGTCGTGCGCGGACTCGGCGCGCGAGGGGTAGCCGGACAGGCCGCCCTTGGCGCGCAGCTTCGAGAAGTCCTGGCGGCCGGTCAGCAGCTTGTGGACATAGGACTGGTGTCCGGTGTCGAAGAGGACCTTGTCCTGGGGCGAGTGGAAGACGCGGTGCAGGGCGATGGTCAGCTCGACCACGCCGAGGTTCGGGCCGAGGTGTCCGCCGGTCTT
This sequence comes from Streptomyces purpurogeneiscleroticus, assembly GCF_020024005.1. NCBI lineage: Bacteria > Bacillati > Actinomycetota > Actinomycetes > Kitasatosporales > Streptomycetaceae > Streptomyces > Streptomyces purpurogeneiscleroticus. The sequence goes on along the minus strand of NZ_NHSG01000360.1, from coordinate 67,463 downwards.
GGAGACTGCGTCGACGAGGAACGTCCGGATCTCCGCCGCGAGCTGCTCGAGCTGCTCCGGTCCGAGCCGGTCCAGATCGCGCGGTCCCCTGATACGGGTCAGCAGCGCCACCCGTGCCTCCTTGTGCGTCGAGCTGTATTCGGACCTTCACTACCGGTCCGAGCTGATCGAGCTTGCCGATCAGACGAGTCTAATGTTCCGCGCGCTGCCGCTGCGCCCGGGCCGTGCGACGAATGTCACGCATATGGCCCCCACCCGGAGGGAACCGGGCGGGGGCCGTGCGGCGGCCCGCGCGTGTCAGGTCTTCCGTGGCAGAGCTGTTACGTGCGGCCGGCCGTTTTCTGGGTGCGCCGGGAGACCGAGTCGATCACGACGGCGGCCAGCAGCACCGCGCCGGTGATCATGTACTGGATCTCGCTGGCCATGCCCAGCAGGTTCAGGCCCTGCTGGATGGACTGGATGACCAGCATGCCCAGCAGCGCCGACCAGATCTTGCCGCGGCCGCCGAAGAGGCTGGTGCCGCCGATGACCGCGGCGGCGATCACGTTCATCAGCGTGTTGCCCGCGCCGAGGTTCTTCGTGGCGCCGCCGGAGAGGCTGGCGATGAAGAGCCCGCCGAAGGCCGCGAGCATCCCGGAGATCGCGAAGACCGTGATCCGGATCTTGTCGACGTTGATACCGGCCCGGCGCGCGGCCTCCGCGTTGCCGCCGACCGCGAAGATCTGCCGGCCGTAGGTCGTGCGGCGGACCACGAAGTCGGCGATGACCAGGACGGCCAGGAAGAGCACGAGCGCCAGCGGCAGGCCGCGCGCCCCGGCCGGCTCGTTGAGCACGTACGCGACGACGAAGGCGATCACCGCGACCGCGGCGGTGCGCAGCCCCACCTCGCTCAGCGGCCGCGAGGGCAGCCCGGCGGCCTTGCGCCGCCTGGTGTCCAGCAGCAGCGAGCCCGCGTACGCCAGGACCGCGATCAGCGCCAGCCCGTACGCCGCCGCCTTGTCCTCGAAGTAGTAGCCCGTGAGGTAGGCGACCACGCTCTCGTCCGGCGTGTTGATGGAGCCTTCCTTGCCCATCATCCAGATCTGCAGGCCGCTCCAGCCGAGGAAGCCGGCGAGCGTGACCACGAAGGCAGGCACGCCGATCTTGGCGAAGAAGAAGCCGTGCAGCGCGCCGATCAGCAGACCGCAGCCGATGGCGATCAGTACGGACAGCCAGTCGTTCAGCCCGTTCGTCACGCTGAGGACCGCCCAGACCGCGGCGCCGACGCCCGCCACCGAGCCGACCGAGAGGTCGATCTCGCCCAGCAGCAGGACGAAGACGATGCCGACGGCCATGATGCCGAGGCCGGAGGTGTAGATGCCGATGTTCGCGAGCGAGCCGGCGGACAGGAAGCTGCTGGTCTGCAGCTGGAAGATGACCGCGATGACGATCAGGCCGAGGACGACCGGGAGCGAGCCCAGCTCACCGCCGCGCATCCGCCGGGTGAAGTCGGTCCAGTACCCCTTGAAGCCCTGCTCGCGGACGAGCAGGCGGGGGTCGACGGCCGCGGCCGGGACGGCGCCCTTCTCGACGGGCTGCTCCGCCGGGGCGCCCGCCGCGCTCTTGGTGAGGTCGCTGCTCATGACGCGCCCTGCTCCTTCTTGACCTGGTCCGTACGGGCCTTGCGGCGCGTGACGGCATTGTCCGAGGCGCCGGTGATCGCGGCGATGATCTCTTCGTGGGAGGTGTCCGCCACGGGGAAGACGCCGTTGTTGCGGCCGAGGCGCAGCACCGCGACGCGGTCCGCGACGGCCTGTACGTCGGCCATGTTGTGGCTGATCAGGATCACGCCGTGGCCGCGCTCGCGGAGCCGCTCGACGAGGTCGAGGACCTGTGCGGTCTGCTCGACGCCGAGCGCCGCGGTCGGCTCGTCGAGGATGACGACCTTGGGGTCGCCGATCAGCGCGCGGGCGATGGCGACGACCTGGCGCTGGCCGCCGGAGAGCGCCGCGACGGGGATGCGGACGCTGGGGATGCGGATGGACAGGGTGTCCAGCAGCTCCTTGGCGCGCTTCTCCATGGCGATCTCGTCCAGCACGGAGGCGCGGCGCAGCTCGCTGCCGAGGAAGAGGTTGGCGACGACATCGAGGTTGTCGCAGAGCGCGAGGTCCTGGTAGACGGTGGCGACGCCGAGCTCCTGGGCATCGTGCGGCCGGTTGATGCGGACCGCGCGCCCCTCCCACTCGATGGTGCCTTCGTCGATGGGGTGGACCCCGGCGATGGTCTTGACGAGGGTCGACTTGCCGGCGCCGTTGTCGCCGACCAGGGCGACCACCTCACCGGCTTCGATCTCCAGCGTGACGTCCGTGAGCGCCTGGACGGCGCCGAACCGCTTGGAGACCGAGCGCAACGCCAGCACGGGCGCAGCGGACACGTGAATCATCTCCTTCGCCGCCTGTCGGGCGGGAATGGTGCGTACGAGGCTGCCCGGCGGCCCGCGCCTCTCGGAGCGCGGGCCGTCCGAGGGGGGTTACTTGATGCCGGCTTCCTCGCACGCCTTCTTGTAGTCCGCGGTGCAGAGCTGGCTCGCCTTGTAGACCTTGTCCTTGATGATCGTGTCCTTGATGTCGCCCTTGGTCACGATCTGCGCGTCGTACAGCTTCGCCGGGATGCCCTTGACCTCGCCGCTGAGGCTGTCGACCTTGTCCGGGGTGAGGGAGCCGAGCTTCTCGCCCTTGAGGAGCTTGACCGCGACCTCGGCGGTGGTCTCGGCCTGCGGCTTGATCTGCTTGTAGATCGTGAAGGACTGCTCGCCCTTCAGAATCCGCTGCAGACCGGCCAGCTCGGCGTCCTGGCCGCCGACGGGGACGTCGACGTTCCGCTGCTTCAGGGCGGTGAGGATGCCGCCGGCCATGCCGTCGTTGGCGGAGTAGACGCCCTGGAAGCCGTCCTTGCCGAGCGCGTCGATCGCCGAGTTCATCTTCTTGTTGGCCTCGTCCGGCGACCAGTCCGGGATGTCCTGCTCGTAGACGATCTTCTTGACCTGCTTGTCGAGGACCGCGTGCGCGCCCTTCTTGAAGAAGGGGGCGTTCGGGTCGGTCGGCGAGCCGTTGATCATGACAACGTTGGCGTCCTTGGCGTCGCTGCCCAGGGCATTGACCAGGCCCTCGCCCTGGAGGCGGCCGATCTTCTCGTTGTCGTAGGACACGTATGCCGAAATGTCGCCCTCGGCGAGGCGGTCGTACGCGACGACCTGCACGCCCTTCTTGGCGGCCTGGTTCACCCAGGACTTCGTGGCCTTGTAGTCGACCGCGTCCAGGATGATGACCTTGACGCCCTGCGTGATCAGCGCGTCGAACTGCTTCTTCTGCGTCTCGGTCTCCTGCGCGGCGTTGTTGTACTTCACCACGCAGTCCGCGCAGAGCTCCTTGATCTTCGCCTCCATCAGGGGGCGGTCGAAGGTCTCGTAGCGCGTGGTCTTGTTCTCCGGCAGCAAGAGGCCGATGGTCTTCTTGTCACCACCGCTGTCATCGCCGCTGCCGGCCTTGCCACAGGCGGCCACGGTCGCGGCCATGGAGACCGCGGTGGTGGCTATGACGACGCGACGCACAAATGCGTTCATGGGGATGGCCCTCCCTGACATGGCCGCGTCCTTGCGGCCGAGGTGCTTGGAGTCAACTCGGCCGCTCGCAGGGCGTCAAGGAGTAAATCCTTAACGAGATGACAACGGTGCCATCCGTTAGCTGTGTGAACTCAGAGTGCGCCCCAGCAGTGGTGGGGCGCCTCTTTCGCTTCAGACAATGGCGGGTCGGCCACGGGCCGGTCAGGCAAGGGCGGGAGCGTCCGCGGCGACCGTGCCGTCCAGCAGCGTGGAGTCCCCCATCTCGCTGAGCACCAGCGCCAGCGCGCCCAGCACCTCTGCCCGGCCGCCCAGCGTGCCCGGTACGACGCCGAGCTGACGCGCCGCGCTGGGGATGGCGTACCGCGACACCGACTCGCGGATCGGCGCGAGCACCAGCTCCCCGGCCTCCGCCAGGTCGCCGCCGAGCACCACCCGGCTCGGGTTCAGCAGATTGCACAGGTTCGCCACGCCGCTGCCGATGTGCCGGCCGACGTCCGCGATCACCCGGCGGCAGCCCGGGTCGCCGTCGCGCGCCAGCTGGACGACGCCCGGCATGGTCAGGTCCGGGCCGTGACTCGGCTGGAGCAGCGGCAGCACGTACCGGGCCGAGGCGAAGGTCTCCAGGCACCCGCGGTTGCCGCAGCGGCACACCGGCCCGGACTCGTCCAGCGTGATGTGCCCGATCTCGCCGGCCGTGCCGCCCGGGCCGCGGTAGATCTGCCCGCTGATCACCAGCCCGGCGCCGACGCCGGTGGCCACCTTGATGTACGCGAGGTCGGCGGCGCCCCGCCCGGCGCCCCACACCAGCTCGCCCAGCGCGCCGAGGTTGGCGTCGTTGTCGACGTGCACCGGCACGCCGAGCCGCTCCGACAGCTCCTCGCCCGGGTTCGTGCCGGACCAGCCCGGCAGGATCGCGGACGAGCCGAGCGTCCCGGAGACCACGTCGATCGGGCCCGGCACGCCGAGGCCCACCCCGACGACCTTGGACCGGTCGATGCCGGTGGTCTCCACCAGCCGGCTCACCAGATGCTCGGCCCGGTCGAAGCCCTCGGCGGCCGAGGCATCCACATCGATCGGCTCGGACTCCTCGGCGAGCACCTGGTGCGCGAGGTTGCCGACCGCGACCCGCAGGTGACTGTGGCCGAAATCGACGCCGACCACGACGCCCGCGTCACCGGAGAGCGAGACGGAGCGGGCCCGGCGGCCGCCCGCGGAGGTGGGCGTGACCTCGACGGTCCCGCCGTCCTTCAGCTCCCGCACGATGTTGGAGACCGTGGCCGCCGACAGCCCTGTGGTCCGGGCGATCTCCGCCTGGGTGAGCGATCCCGCCATCCGTACGGCACGCACGACCCGCTCAAGATTGGCCCGGTGCAGCGAGGACTGCGACCCCGGAGTCTCCATCGACTCATCCACTCCCGCCTGCCGCGGGCGGCACGACGACCGCCCGCCGGCCGGGCCACAGCAATGGGGCCCGGCTTGTCTCCAACATGTGAATCTAAGCTGAGCCGCCCGGGTCCGCTCCCGTCAAGTCCTCGACCGCTGCAGGGCGGATATCCACGCACGACGGACGACGCCGGACGTGGACACACCCCAGGGCCTCCCGTCGCCCGGCGACGGAAGGCCCACTGTCCTGCACGGGGTGCGCGATGGTCTGCGCGGGGTGCGTGCCCGCTACTTCACCGCCCCCGCGGTCAGCCCCGCGACCACCTGGCGCTGGAAGACGATGTACGCCGCGAGCACCGGCAGCATCGCGATGGTCAGGCCCGCGAACAGCCCGGACCAGTCGCCCTTGTACCCCTGGCTGACGGCCAGCGCGACCAGGCCCTGGGTCAGCACCTTCTTGTCGGGGTCGCCGACGTTGAGGACCGTGGGCAGCAGGTACTGGTTCCACTGCCCCAGGAAGTTGAAGATGCCGACGCTGATCAGGCCGGGCTTGGCCATCGGCAGCATGACCTGGAAGAACGTCCGCGCGTGCGAGGCCCCGTCGATGAGCGCGGCCTCGGCCACCGAGGACGGCAGCGTGCGGAAGAACCCGCTGAGGAAGAAGACGGTGAACGGCAGCGAATAGCCGATGTAGACCAGGATCAGGCCGTGGTACGTGTCCAGCAGCGCCATGTTCTTCATGACGAAGAACAGCGGCACCAGCGCCAGGATCACCGGGAAGCCCATGCCGCCGACGAACAGGAAGTAGATGAAGCGGTTCCCGGGGAACTCGAAGCGGGCGAGGACGTACGCGGCCATCGAGCCGAGCAGCATCGTGCCGACCAGCGAGCCGCCCACCACGATCAGCGAGTTGCCGAAGTACTGGGCCATATTGGCCTTTTCCCAGGCCCGCGCCCAGTTCTCGAAGTGCAGCGCGGAGGGCAGCCCCCACGGCGAGCCGAAGATCTCCGAGTCGTCCTTGAAGGAGCTGACCACGGCCCACAGCAGCGGCATGGTGACGAGGACGCCCCAGATCACCAGCACGCCGTGCGAGAAGACGTTCAGGACGCCGCCCTCGCTGCTGCCCTTCCTGCCCCGGCCCGCCCCGCGGCCGGCGGGCGCGAGCGGCTCCGGCGCCGCGCCGCCCGTACCGCCGCCCTGCGCGAGGTCTTGCGGGGACCCTTTCCTGACGCCCTGGAGCTCAGGGGGATCGGTCTGTGCGGTCATCAGAACTCCAGTCGCTCTCGACGGCCCAGCCGCATGACGACGGCCGCGAAGATCAGGGTGACGATGAGCAGCGAGACGCCGATCGCGGTGGCGTAGCCGGCCTGACCGTCACGGAAGGTCTTCTGGTAGACGTACAGCGGCAGTACTTCCGTCGAGTAGTCCGGGCCGCCCGGACCGACGCTCATGATCTGCACGAACGCGAAGGCCGATACGTCCAGGGCCAGGATTCCCATGTAGATCCAGCCGGTCTGCACGGTGTCCCAGAGCAGCGGCAGGGTGATGCGGAAGAACGTGTTCGCGCGGCCCGCGCCGTCCAGCAGCGCGGCCTCGTAGAAATCCTTGGGAATGGAACTCATTCCGGCGGAGAAGAGGACCACGTAGAAGCCGACGTTGGCCCACACCATGGCCGCCATCACGCACCACAGCGCGAGCTGCGGGTCGCCCAGCCAGTCCGGCTGGACGGAGTCCAGACCGACCGCGGAGAGCGCCGAATTGATGGCGCCGCTCTCCGGGTTGTACGCGAATTGGAACAGCAGGGCGACGATCGGCACCGACAGCACCTGCGGGAAGAAATAGAGAATCTTGTACGTGCCCGAGCCGCGCACCCCGCCGATGACCGCCTTCTTCGTGCGGCGGCCACCGACGTTGAGCATGAACGCGAAGAACAGCGCCAGCGAAATCGTCACCAGCGGCAGCAGCAGGAGCAGGGTCACACTGTTGCCCACCGCGGCCCAGAACACACCGTCCTGGAAGAGCCGCGCGTAGTTGTCGAACCCGACCAGCCCGAAATCGGAACTCAGACCCGTCCAGTCCGTGAAGGAGTAGTAAATCGCCTGCACGAACGGGGAGATCACAAAGACCGCGTAGATGGCCAGCGGAAGGATCAGGAACCCGGCGATGAAACGGTATTTACCGTGCTGCATGACGTACGATCCCGTTCTTGTCCTGCGGCGGCTGCCGCTGGTGACACAGCGAATTCGTCGGTCAGCGCTTGTACTTCTTCACGCTGGGGTCCTTGCGGGTCTCGTCCGCATACTTCTGGATCTTGTTAATGGCCTCGGCCGGGGTCAGCCGGCCGGCCATCATCTCGCCGATGCAGCCGACGCCGATCTTCTCCTTCTGCAGGGCCACGTACCAGTCCTGCAGCCGGGGGTTGAGGACGTTCTTCTCGGCCTTGGCCAGGGCCTGCTGCGCGGACGCCAGGCCCGGCGGCAGGGTCAGGCCCTCGGTACCGCCGTCCAGCGAGGTGAGCGAGGAGACCTGCTTGGTGAAGTTCTTGGAGGACTTCTCGCTGAGCATGATGCGCAGCAGCTCCATGCCGCCCTCGGCGTTCTTCGCCTGCCTGGGCACGATGAACGGCTCGCCGCCGGAGGCCCAGAGCGTCCCGAACGGCATCTTGTCGGAGGAGTCCAGGCCGGACGGGGCGCCCACGGCGAGGTCGAAGTTGCCGGCCGCCTCGATCTGCTTGCTCGACTCGTTCTCCACCCAGGAGCCGTTCGGGATGAACAGCGCCTTGCCCTCGGCCCACGCCTTCTGCGACTGCAGGTGGTCCAGGCCCGGGCTTCCCTTGAGGATGTACCCCTTCTTGTACAGCTCGTAGTACGCCTCGAACGCGGCGCGCACCGCCGGGTCCTTCCACGCGCCCGGCTCCAGGTTGTCGATCCGGCGCAGCACGTCGGCGCCGCCGATCTTCGCGATGAAGGGGTACAGGCTGAACGGCACGTAGTACGGGTACTTGCCGGGGTACGTCCAGCCGGCGATGCCCTTCTTCTTCGCCTTCGCGCAGAGCGCGAGCATGTCGTCCCAGGTCTCCGGGTATTCCGCGTCCAGCTTCTTGAGGTTGGTCTTGGAATACCAGACGCCGTAGACCGTGTAGGCGTAGTACAGGGTCCAGATCTCCGAGCCGCCGAACTGGCCCATTTCGACGACGCCGGGGCGCAGCGTGTCGCGCACCTTCTTGCTCGGGTCGTCGATCGAGGGGGCGTCCAGCAGCGGCGTGAGGTCCGTCAGCTGGTCCTTGCCGACGAGGGTGCTGAAGTCCATCTGCTCCGCACCGGAGTTGTCGACCAGGTCGGGCGGATTGCCGCCGTTGAAACGGGGCTGCAGCGTCGACTGGATTTTCTGCGTGGAGGCGTGCTTGATCTTCCCCTTGGTCTTGGGGTAGGCGGCCACGTACTGCGCCTCGGCGTCCTTGGCGTATTTGTCGCCGAAGCCGCCGTCGAAGATGACCACGTCCAAAGCCGCGCTCTCATTGACGGCGAGCGGGTTCTTCGCGGACTTGGTGCCCTTTTCGACCTTCTCACCGCCGTCGCTCTCACCACCGCTCGCGCAGGAGGCGAGGGCGCTCATCGTCGGGACGGCGAACACTCCGAGCGCCACGGACCGCTTGATCAGATCGCGACGGCTGGTTTCTGAGGTGGATCCCATGCTCAAGTCCTCGCCTTCTCCAGGACTCAGGCGGTGTACCGGAGCCACCCCGGCACCGCGGGTCAGATGAAGCTGAGTTGTACGGGATGTGCACCGGGCGCGCCAGAGATACGCAGGGAAAACGTGGGATTCCCGCTGGTCCCCCGGATCCGGACGGCTCAAAGCGCACAGCCATTCGGACGCCGACAGGTATAGTCCACTTCACGTGAGCGGGGCAAGATCGAAAGCAGCTTTTGCCGTCAGTCTTTCCCGAGTTGAGACCTCCCCGACATGCACGCCGACATGCGCGGATCGGAGCCAATCCTTTCCCGCCACCTCTCGCGGCTCCCTTGACACCAAAGGCCGCACGCTTGTTAGTTAGCTCTGCAATGTCGAGATGACAACGATGTCAGATGAGCGATGTCAGATGAGTGGAGAAGCTCGCGTGCGGATCGGACACCTGCGTGGGATCAACCGGCCGGTCGCCCTGACGGCCGCCGCCCTCCTGATCGTGACGGCACACGGCGCGGCCGTGGCCGCACCCTCCGCACCATACGAACCACCCGGCGCAGTCCAGGAGTTCAGCTCCTCTTTCGAATCCGGCGAGCCGGCACCGGACTGGCGCGACACCGCCGAAACGGGCCCCGACGGCACCCCGAGAGCCGCCGGCGTCCGCCCCGAGAGCGGCACGGCACCCGGCATGACCAGCCACGTCGACACCGGCCCCACCGACTCCCCCACGGCGAAGCAGAACGCGGGCTTCACGGGCACCCGCGCCCTCCGCTACGGCGGCAGCCACACCGCCGACGGCCACGGCTACGCGTACAACAAGGTCTTCGACGTCGACGTACAGGTCGACCGGGACACCGCCCTCTCCTACAGACTCTTCCCCGAAATGGCCGGATCGGCCCGTGACTACCGCGCCACCCAGGTCTCCGTCGATCTCGCCTTCACCGACGGCAGTTACCTCAGCGACCTGAAGCCGGCCGATCAGCACGGCGCTCCGCTGACGCCGCAGGGCCAGGGCGCCGCCAAGACGCTCTACGTCAATCAGTGGAACCACCGCGAGTCGCGGATCGGAGCGGTGGCCGCCGGAAAGACGGTCGACCGCATCCTCCTCGCATACGACGCGCCCCAGGGCACCGGCGCCTTCCGCGGCTGGCTCGACGATGTGACGCTCGCGCCGAAGGCGCCCGAGAAGCGCCTGGCGCACCTCGCCGACTACGCCTCGACCACTCGCGGCACGCACTCCAGCGGCAGCTTCTCGCGCGGCAACACCTTCCCCGCGACCGCCGTCCCCAACGGCTTCAACTTCTGGACCCCGGTCACCAACGCCGGCTCCCAGGACTGGCTTTACGAATACGCGCGCAAGAACAACGCCGACAACCTCCCCACACTGCAGGCGTTCAGCGCCAGCCACGAACCCAGCCCCTGGATGGGCGACCGGCAGACCTTCCAGGTGATGCCGTCCGCGGCCGCCGGCACCCCCAACGCCTCCCGCACCGCCCGCGCGCTCCCCTTCCACCACTCCCGCGAGACGGCCAAGCCGCACTATTACGGCGTCACCTTCGACAACGGGCTGAAGACCGAGATCGCTCCCACGGACCACGCCGCGCTGATGAAGTTCACCTTTCCGGGTGATAACGCGAGCCTGATCTTCGACAACGTCAACAACAAGGGCGGCCTGACGCTCGACACCGAGAACGGCGTGGTCACCGGCTTCTCCGACGTCAAGAGCGGGCTGTCCACGGGGGCCACCCGGCTCTTCGTGTACGCCACGTTCGACGCGCCGGTCACCGCCGGCGGCAAGCTCTCCGGAGGCGGCGGCCCGGACGTCACCGGCTATCTGCGCTTCGCACCCGGCGCCGACCGCACGGTCACGATGCGCATCGCGACGTCCCTGATCAGCGTCGATCAGGCGAAGGAGAACCTCCGTCAGGAGGCCCCGGAAAGCGCGTCTTTCGCCTCCGTACGGGACCGGGCCCGGTCCGCCTGGGACGACATCCTCGGCCGCATCGAGGTCGAGGGCGCGAGCCACGACCAGCTGACCACCCTCTACTCCAACCTCTACCGGCTGTACCTCTACCCCAACTCCGGCTCGGAGAAGGTGGACGGCAAGGTCCGCTACGCCAGCCCCTTCTCCCCCGCGACCGGCCCGGACACCCCCACGCACACCGGCTCGAAGATCGTCGACGGCCAGGTGCACGTCAACAACGGCTTCTGGGACACCTACCGGACCACCTGGCCCGCGTACTCCTTCCTCACCCCGAAGCTGGCCGGCGAGCTGGCCGACGGCTTCGTCCAGCAGTACAAGGACGGCGGCTGGATCTCCCGCTGGTCCTCGCCCGGCTACGCCGACCTGATGACCGGTACCAGCTCCGACGTGGCGTTCGCCGACGCGTACGCCAAGGGGGTGCGCTTCGACGCGAAGGCGGCGTACGAGGCGGCGCTGAAGAACGCCACCGTCGCGCCGCCCAGCCCCGGCATCGGCCGCAAGGGCATGAACACCTCGCCGTTCCTCGGGTACACCTCCACGAAGACCAAGGAGGGCATGTCCTGGGCGCTGGAGGGCTACCTCAACGACTTCGGCATCGCCCGGATGGGCCAGGCGCTGTACAAGAAGACCCACGAGAAGCGCTACAAGGAGGAGTCGGCCTACTTCCTGAACCGCGCGCAGGACTACGTCAGGCTCTTCGACGACAAGGTCGGCTTCTTCCAGGGCAAGGACGAGCAGGGCAACTGGCGGCTGACCCCGGACAAGTACGACCCGCGGGTCTGGGGCCACGACTACACCGAGACCAACGGCTGGTCCTTCGCCTTCACCGCGCCGCAGGACCTGAAGGGCCTCGCCAACCTCTACGGCGGCCGCGCGGGCCTGGCGAAGAAGCTCGACACGTACTTCGCGACGCCCGAGACCGGTACCAAGGAGTTCGCGGGCAGCTACGGCAACGTGATCCACGAGATGACCGAGGCCCGCGACACCCGGATGGGCATGTACGGCCACAGCAATCAGCCCTCCCACCACATCGCGTACGCCTACGACGCGGCCGGGCAGCCGTGGAAGACCCAGGAGAAGGTCCGCGAGGTGCTCTCCCGGCTCTACCTCGGCAGCGAGATCGGCCAGGGCTATCCGGGCGACGAGGACAACGGCGAGATGTCCGCCTGGTACGTCTTCAGCGCCCTCGGCTTCTACCCGCTGGTGATGGGCCAGCCGGAGTACGCGATCGGCTCGCCGCTCTTCACGAAGGCCACCGTCCACCTGGAGAACGGCCGTGACCTGGTCATCAACGCCCCGAAGAACAGCGCCCGGAACGTCTACGTGCAGGGGGTGAAGGTCAACGGCAAGCCCTGGACCTCCACGGCGCTCCCGCACTCCGTCCTTGCCCGCGGCGGCACGCTGGACTTCGCCATGGGCCCGGAGCCGTCCCGCTGGGGCACCGGCGCGCACGCGGCGCCCACCTCGATCACCCAGGACGACAAGGTCCCGTCCCCGGCCGGTGACGTGACCGCGCCGGACGGCTCGGCGCTCTTCGACAACACCTCGGACACCTCGGCGTCCTTCGGGACGGCGGCCGCTGATCTCCCGAAGGCGGCCCGCGTCACCTCGTACACGCTGACCTCCTCGGCCGAGGCGGACGCGCCGGCCGGTTGGACCCTGGAGGGCTCCCGGGACGGCCGGAAGTGGACCGCCGTGGACCGCCGCTCCGCCGAGTCCTTCGCGTGGGACAAGCAGACCCGCGTCTTCGCGGTCGAGCGGCCGGGCACGTACCGGCACTACCGGCTGGTCCCGGCCGGCAGCGCCACCCTCGCCGAGATCGAACTGATCTCCTGACCCGCGCCACAGGCCAGGGCCGCCCCGTCCGCGAACGGACGGTGCGGCCCTGTGTGGCTGCCGGACGGCTCAGAGGAGACCGTGGAGCAGGCTGCTGAGCAGGCCGTGGTGGCCCCACCAACCGTGGTCGTCCCAGCGGTCGCTCTTCTTCTTGCACTTGCAGTCGGCCGTCGCGACCGAGGGCGCCTTCGGGGCGGCCTGGGCCACGCCCGAGGCCGGGAGGACAACCGCCGTCGCGAGCACTGCGGCCGCGACGGACCGGCCCATGAATCTGCGCATGTGAGTCTCCTGTCAGCAGGAAATAAGGACGACGCAAGATCTACCGCGCCCCGCCGCCTTCTCACCCGGTACGTCCCGACACCACTCCCCCGGCCCCATGATCACCCCGAACGGCCGCGCACACCCGCCACCGGACGCCTTCCGTGGCACGGGCCGGGCATGCGGAAGGGCCGCACCCCGAGGGGTGCGGCCCTTCCTGCCGCTACGGGCTAGCCGGTGATCACTTGCGGATCAGGCTGCGCAGCACGTACTGCATGATGCCGCCGTTGCGGTAGTAGTCGGCCTCGCCGGGGGTGTCGATGCGGACCTTGGCGTCGAACTCCACGTCGCCGGCCTTGACCTTCACGGTCTCCGGGATGCCGCCGTCGTTCAGGGCGGTGATGCCGGTGATCGAGAAGGTCTCCTCGCCGGTCAGGCCCAGGGACTGCGCGGAGGCGCCCTCGGGGAACTGCAGGGGCAGGACGCCCATGCCGATCAGGTTCGAGCGGTGGATGCGCTCGTAGGACTCGGCGATGACGGCCTTGACGCCGAGCAGCGCGGTGCCCTTGGCGGCCCAGTCGCGGGAGGAGCCGGAGCCGTACTCCTTGCCGGCCAGGATGACCAGCGGGATGCCGGCGGCCTGGTAGTTCTGCGAGGCGTCGTAGATGAACGACACCGGCGCGTCGGCCTGGGTGAAGTCGCGGGTGAAGCCGCCCTCGGTGCCCGGCGCGATCTGGTTGCGCAGGCGGATGTTGGCGAACGTGCCGCGGATCATGACCTCGTGGTTACCACGGCGGGAGCCGTAGGAGTTGAAGTCGCGACGCTCGACGCCGTGCTCGGTGAGGTACTTGCCGGCCGGGGTGTCGGCCTTGATCGCACCGGCCGGGGAGATGTGGTCGGTGGTGACCGAGTCGCCCAGCTTGGCCAGGACGCGGGCGCCCGCGATGTCCTCGACCGGGGTGGTCTCCATCGTCATGCCCTCGAAGTACGGGGGCTTGCGGACGTAGGTGGACTCGGCGTCCCACTCGAAGGTGTTGCCGGTCGGGATCGACAGCGCCTGCCACTGGGCGTCACCCGCGAAGACGTCCTGGTAGGACTTGTTGAACATGTCCTCGCCGATGGCGTTGGCCACGACGTCGTTGACCTCGGCCTCGGTGGGCCAGATGTCCTTGAGGTAGACCGGGTTGCCCTCGGTGTCGTTGCCGATGGCCTCCTCGGTGATGTTCACCTTCATGGAGCCGGCGATGGCGTACGCAACGACCAGCGGCGGGGACGCCAGGTAGTTCATCTTGACGTCGGGGTTGATCCGGCCCTCGAAGTTGCGGTTGCCGGAGAGCACCGAGGTGACGGCGAGGTCGGCCTCGTTGATCGCCTTCGAGATCTCCTCGTCCAGCGGACCGGAGTTGCCGATGCAGGTGGTGCAGCCGTAACCGACCAGGTTGAAGCCCAGCTTGTCCAGGTACGGGGTCAGGTTGGCCTTGTCGAAGTAGTCGGTGACGACCTTCGAGCCCGGGGCCAGGGTGGTCTTGACCCACGGCTTGCGGGTCAGGCCCTTCTCGACCGCCTTCTTGGCCACGAGCGCCGCGGCGACCATGACGTAGGGGTTCGAGGTGTTGGTGCAGGAGGTGATCGCGGCGACGGTGACGGCGCCGTGGTCGATCTCGAAGACCGAGCCGTCGGCGGCGACGACCTGGGTCGGCTTGCTCGGCACGCCGTTGGCGCTGGCCGGCGCGTCGGAGGCCGGGAAGGACTCCTTGCCCGCCTCCTCGTCGTCCGAGACGTAGTTGCGCACGTCCTGCGCGAACTGCTCGGCGGCCTCGGCCAGGACGATGCGGTCCTGCGGGCGCTTCGGGCCGGCGATCGACGGGACGACCGTGGAGAGGTCCAGCTCCAGCTTCTCGGAGAAGTCCGGCTCGGCGGCCGGGTCCAGCCAGAGGCCCTGCTCCTTGGCGTACGCCTCGACCAGCGCGACCTGCTGCTCGCTGCGGCCGGTGAGCTTGAGGTAGTTCAGCGTCTCGTCGTCGATCGGGAAGATCGCGGCGGTGGAGCCGAACTCCGGCGACATGTTGCCGATGGTGGCGCGGTTGGCGAGCGAGGTGGCGGCGACGCCCTCGCCGTAGAACTCGACGAACTTGCCGACGACGCCGTGCTTGCGCAGCATCTCGGTGATGGTGAGGACGAGGTCCGTCGCCGTCGTACCGGGCTTGAGCTCGCCGGTCAGCTTGAAGCCGACCACGCGCGGGATCAGCATGGAGACCGGCTGGCCGAGCATCGCGGCCTCGGCCTCGATGCCGCCGACGCCCCAGCCCAGGACGCCCAGGCCGTTGACCATCGTGGTGTGCGAGTCGGTGCCGACGAGGGTGTCGGGGTACGCCTGGCCGTTGCGGACCATGACCGTACGGGCCAGGTGCTCGATGTTCACCTGGTGGACGATGCCAGTGCCGGGCGGGACGACCTTGAACTCGTCGAAGGCGGTCTGGCCCCAGCGCAGGAACTGGTAGCGCTCCTTGTTGCGGCCGTACTCCAGCTCGACGTTCTGCGCGAACGCGTCGTTGGTGCCGAACTTGTCGGCGATGACGGAGTGGTCGATGACCAGCTCGGCCGGGGCCAGCGGGTTGATCTTCGCCGGGTCGCCGCCGAGCTCCTTGACGGCCTCACGCATGGTGGCGAGGTCCACGACGCAGGGCACACCCGTGAAGTCCTGCATGATCACGCGGGCCGGCGTGAACTGGATCTCCTCGTTGGGCTGGGCCTGCGAGTCCCAGTTGCCCAGCGCCCGGATGTGGTCGGCGGTGATGTTCGCGCCGTCCTCGGTGCGGAGCAGGTTCTCCAGCAGGACCTTCAGGCTGTACGGGAGGCGCGCTGCGCCCTCCACCTTGTCCAGCCGGAAGATCTCGTACGACTCGTCGCCCACCTGCAGGGTGCTGCGGGCGTCGAAGCTGTTCGCCGACACGACAGTCTCCTTCATGCATGAATTCGCGCGTACCACCACGATCCTGCCGTCACCGGCCCCAGCCGATCAGCTAAGGTAAGACTTAGTTAGGGGAGCCTTACTAGCGCGGCAGCGGTACGTCTCTCGGCAGATATCTCGATGTCGAGATAACTCTAGTACATCGCCGCCGCGCGGTCATGCTCCGCCCTGCCCGCATGCCCGCTCTCACCCGCTTCATCCGGAGGGACTACCCGCGGGCGGTGCCGACAGATGGAGTACTTCGTAGCGTTCGGTGGTGTCCTCGTCGGCGGGGACGGCGCCCGTCCAGAGAACGAAACGCATCAGGTGCCAGTGGTGCGGATCGACGGCGAGCGCTGCCGTGTGGACGTCGGGGCGGCGGGCCAGGGTGCGCAGGGACGCGGTCTCGCGCTCGATGAGGCGGGAGAGGCCCAGGCCCGTGCCGTCCGGGTCGGGGTCGGGCGGGAGGACGGTCAGGCGGCGGGAGGCGGCGCGCGGCGAGGTGTCGCGGGCGGGGCCCGCCAGGGTGGTCACGCCGGTCCAGTGCTGCACGGCCGGGCGGCCGAAGTCGCGGATGATGCCCTGGAAGCCGCCCCCGCCGAGGAGGAAGTGGCTCATCGCGCCGACGTCCTGCCAGAGGTAGAAGGGGGCGTACTGGTTGACCGGCGAGCCGTCGGCGCCGCGCTCGCGGATCAGGTACGCCTTCAGGCCGAGCCCGGCACGGTCGTCGAGCAGATGCCCGTAGTCGGCCACCCGCTTGCGGATGACGCCCATGTCGTAGTCGGCAGGCAGGGTGATCTCGTACTGCGCTGCGTACATCAGCGGCTCCGGGTGGCGTGTGCGGCCAGCAGGGTGAGTACGCCCGTGACCGCCTGGTCGAAGGCGTCCGGCGTACCGGCGGCACGGGCGAGGACGTAGCCGCCCTGGACGACCGCGACCACGGTCGCGGCCGTGGCGGCCGGGTCCAGCTCCGCGGCCAGCTCGCCGCGCTCCTGACCCGCCGCCAGCACCGCCGCGATCTCGCCGCGCAGCCAGTCGAACGTCTCGTCGACGGGCGCGCGCAGCACCGGGTCGGCCATCACGTCCGGGTCCTGGGTGAGCCGTCCGACCGGGCAGCCCTTGAGGACATCGCGTTCGCGGCGCAGGTAGGCGGCGATGCGGTCCGGCGCCGTGCCGGGCCCGGCGAGCAGCCGCGCCGCCTCGGCCCGCATCTCCTCGGCGGTACGCCGGATGGCGGCCAGCGCGAGGTCCGGCTTGCCGGTGAAGTGGTGGTACATGCTGCCCTGGCCGGCGTTGGCGCGCCGCAGGATCGCCTTGGGGCTCGTACCGACGTAGCCGCGCTCCCACAGCAGCTCGCGGGTGCTCTCGATGAGGCGTTCCGAGGTGCCGGCCGATGGGCCTTCCGGGCTGTTCGCAGTACTCATGAGGGGAGCATACATACCAGTAGGTACAGCCGGTGGGTACGGAGGGTGCGGAAGGTTTTTGCGGATGCTCCGGTCCGCATGTCACATCCCGCGGGCCGCTTCCGTCGTAGGGGTGAAGCACGGAAATCCGATCACAAGTCCGATCACGAGGAGAGCGATCATGCAGGCACGGATGCAGAACCCCGCGACCATCTTTCCCGAGGCCACGGCGGCCGTGCAGCAGCTGCTGAAGGCGGCCGGCTCGGGCGGCGTGCCGCAGACGACGCTGGAGCTGGTGCACCTGCGGGCGAGCCAGATCAACGGCTGCGGCTACTGCGTGGTGGGCGGCGCGCTCAACGCGAAGAAGGCGGGCGAGACCGATGAGCGGCTCTTCGCGGTGGCGGCCTGGCGCGACGCGCCGTTCTTCACCGAGGCCGAACGCGCGGCGCTGGCCCTCGCCGAGGCCGCGACCCGGCTCGCCGACCAGCCGGACCCGGTGCCGGACGAGGTGTGGGACGCGGCCGCCGCGCACTTCGACGAGAAGCAGCTGGCGTCGATCGTCCTCATGGTCGGCCTGACCAACCTCTTCAATCGGATCAACGTGACGACCCGGCAGGTGGCGGGGCCGACCTGGTAAGGGGTCTCCCCCCTCCCCTACGCCGTCCGTACGATCCGGGTCCGCCGACCGCCGCAAAGCGGTCGGCGCGAACCGGGGGACGATTGAACATCCATCTCATATCTGAGATACCGTTCTCCTCATGGCAGACGACTACCTCGTACGTATCGGCAAGCTCATCCGTGACGCCCGGCAACACCGGGGCTGGACACAGACGCAGCTGGCGGAGGCGCTCGGCACGAGCCAGAGCGCGGTCAACCGCATCGAACGCGGTAATCAGAACATCAGCCTTGAGATGATCGCCCGGATCGGCGAGGCGCTCGACAGTGAAATCGTCTCCCTGGGGTATGCGGGACCCATGCATCTCCGCGTCGTCGGCGGCCGCCGTCTCTCCGGCAGTATCGACGTCAAGACGAGCAAGAACGCCTGCGTGGCACTGCTCTGCGCGACGCTGCTGAACGCCGGCCGCACCACGCTGCGCCGCGTCGCCCGCATCGAGGAGGTCTACCGCATCCTCGAAGTGCTGGGCTCGATCGGCGTCCGTACGCGCTGGATCAACGACGGGAACGACCTGGAGGTCGTCCCGCCCGCCGAGCTGGACCTCGACTCCATGGACACCGAGGCGGCCCGCCGCACCCGCAGCGTCATCATGTTCCTCGGTCCGCTGCTGCACCGGATGGACCACTTCAAGATCCCGTACGCGGGCGGCTGCGACCTCGGTACCCGTACGGTCACCCCGCACATGACCGCGCTGCGCCACTTCGGCCTGGAGGTCACCGCCACCGAGGGCACGTACCACGCGCACGTCGACCGGGCCGTGGCGCCCAAGCGCGCGATCGTACTGACCGAGCGCGGCGACACCGTCACCGAGAACGCGCTGCTCGCCGCCGCCCGGCACGACGGCGTCACGGTCATCCGCAACGCCTCCTCCAACTACATGGTCCAGGACCTGTGCTTCTTCCTGGAGCAGCTGGGCGTGCGGGTCGAGGGCATCGGCACCACCACCCTCACCGTGCACGGCGTCGCGCACATCGAGCGGGACGTGGACTACGCGCCGTCGGAGGACCCGGTCGAGGCGATGAGCCTGCTGGCCGCCGCGGTCGTCACCGAGTCCGAGCTGACGATCCGCCGCGTCCCCGTCGAATTCCTGGAGATCGAGCTCGCGGTCCTGGAGGAGATGGGTCTCGACCACACCCGCAGCGCGGAGTACACCGCCGACAACGGCCGTACCCGCCTGATCGACCTCACCGTCCGCCCCTCCAAGCTGAGCGCCCCGCTCGACAAGATCCACCCGATGCCGTTCCCCGGGCTGAACATCGACAATGTGCCGTTCTTCGCGGCCATCGCGGCCAGCGCCCAGGGCCAGACCCTGATCCACGACTGGGTCTACGACAACCGCGCGATCTACCTGACGGACCTCAACCGCCTCGGCGCGCAGGTCAAGCTGCTCGACCCGCACCGCGTCCTGGTCGACGGCCCGACCCGCTGGCGCTCCGCGGAAATGATGTGCCCGCCGGCCCTGCGCCCGGCGGTGGTCGTCCTGCTCGCGATGATGGCCGCCGAGGGTACATCCGTACTGCGCAACGTCTACGTCATCAACCGCGGCTACGAAGACCTCGCCGAGCGCCTCAACTCCCTGGGCGCCCAGATCGAGATCTTCCGGGACATCTGATGCACGAGTGCCGCCGCGCCCCGCCTGACCTGCCATTTAGCGGATCAGGAGGGGGCGCGGCGGCATCTCTGGGACTTCTCTGGGACTTTGGGCCCTCGACGGGCTACGG
This sequence comes from Streptomyces purpurogeneiscleroticus, assembly GCF_020024005.1. NCBI lineage: Bacteria > Bacillati > Actinomycetota > Actinomycetes > Kitasatosporales > Streptomycetaceae > Streptomyces > Streptomyces purpurogeneiscleroticus. The sequence goes on along the minus strand of NZ_NHSG01000360.1, from coordinate 47,967 downwards.
GTCACGCTCCACGGGTTCTGCGACCAGCCGCGACTACGCGAAGATCGCGTCGATGGCGGCACTGCCCCGTGCGCCGGGGGCAGGAAGTGCGAGTACTTCCGCAGCGTGAACCCGGGGTCGGAGTGCCCCAGCCAGCGTGCCAGGGAGACGACCGATTCGCCAGCCTCCAGTTCCTCGGAGGCGTAGAAGTGGCGCAGGGCGTGAAAACCGTGCTCCCGGGACGGCTCCCACACACGGCCACCGCCGCCGCTGCCCTCCTCCAGCGGAGCAATCAGGCCCGCCGCGGCCAGAGCCGGCTTCCACACGTAGGAGTTGAAGTAGTTCCGGTTGATGGCCTTCCGCTCGCGTCCCGTCACCAGGAGGTTGTAAGTCCTTGGCCGCCGGTGTTTGGCTTCCACCGGCGTCTCGGCAGGAGTCGGGTCGTCCCAGGGCAGCATGACCGGCACCGGAGCGAACTGTTCCATGTGCTGCCGAATGGCCCGTGCCACACTGGACGGCAGCGGCACGTCCCGGACCTTGCGGCCCTTGGGGAGCGCGAAACACAGTTTCGCCCGCACCATCTTGACCTGTCGCCGGACATGGACGACTTCCTTCTCGAAATCGATGTCCTCCAAGGCAAGTGCGAGCGCCTCCCCTTGCCGGAGCCCCAGTCCCGCGCCAATCACGACAAGGAGCTGGTAGCGGTCCGCCAGGGCCTGCCGTACCGCCAGGACTCGTTCCGGCGACCACGCCTCGACTCTGCCAGGGGCGGCGGCCGGAGGACCCACCGTGCTGGACCGACATGGATTACGACCAAGACGACGGTCCTCAACGGCAGCCTGGAAGACGCTGGAGAGCGTTGCCCAGACAAGACGGATCGAGGTCGGGCCGAGATCCTTCTCCAGCTTCTTCTTCCAGTGGCGCAGGATTTCCGTGCCGATCGCGTTGAGCGGCCGAGCACCCAAGTGAGGAACGATGTGTCGCCGCACCCTCTGCTCTATCCGCTCGATCGTCGACGGGTCACCGCGATGAAACCCCCCAGTGGTTCGCGCCGGACGACGACTCCCACGATCACGGTTTCGCGAGCGGCCTCTGGCACCGTGCGGACGCCGCCGACGACCACCGCGTGTACTACAGCACCGGCGAAAAGCCCCACACGGCCAAGCACGCCGTTAAGACCGCCTCGAAGATCGCGACCCGGATCCCCATGAAAAAGAAGCCTAAGGAGGGCGCCGAGGACAAGGAGCCGGAGCCGGTCATCGACACGGGGACCAACGCATGGAACCCGACGGCACTGGAGATCGCAGTTCTCGCTGCGCCGGAGGAGGAGACAGCTGAACCCGGGGCCTGGGCTGCCGTTACCCACCAACTGCGACGCGCCCCCGACTACAACGTGACACTGAAGCTCCCTCTGCCGCTCCACCTGGCAATGAAGACGACGCAATACGTCCTGCCGCACGAGGACGACACCGACGAATCCGCAGCGGAGGAGGGCGCTGGCCAGTGACCGGGTGACCGCGGGCGGCATCCAGCCGGCAGGGCCGGGAAGACACGCGGGTTGAAGCGATTGCTGACGTGGCGCGTGTTCACGGCTGGTCCGGAGTCGGAGAGGCAAGGGGACTTTTCCTGCCACTCCGACTGCGACACTGAGCCGAGCGCCGCGGACCCCACGCTAGGAGGGCCTCTGGACCATCCCGATCGGCTCGTTGTCCGTCCTGATCATCGCGCTGGGCCACATTGTTGCGGTCGCGGTTTTCAGGTACACGGCGTGCACGCACCAAGGGCCGCATTCTCGCCGGGACCTGGTCGGGGCCATCGGCTCCGGTGTGGGGGTGGCAAGGTCCTGGCCCTGTTGCTCAACGCAAGTCCTGAGCAGCCCCACGCCCGTAGGCCACCCTGACGTCAGCGTAACCTCGCCCGCACGTTGAGGGGGTGCAATCGGCCTAGGCCAGCGCCAGGTCGTTCAATGCGTCCTGAAGCGCCGCCCCGGTCACCGGTGCCGCCTCAGCGACCTTCCGGAGGTCTTCGCCGGTCAAGTATCGGTAGCTCTGCGGTGGATGGAACGATCCGGAGGCTCGCAGCGCGGCCAAAGGCACGGGTGCCTCGAAGGTCATCGGTTCTTCGAGTGACAGACCGCTGGCCTGAGTCGCTCCACTCATGTACTCGTCATACTTACGCTGGCTGATCCCGGCACTCGTGCGGCTGGCCGACCAGACCTCGCGCGGGGAGGCCACCTGCACGGAAGCAATCCGGGCCATGCCCACGATGGCCATCGTGGGCGCGGTCGCGTACAGGATCACGGGAGTGCCCGGTGGGGCGGCGACGCGCTGTCGGCGGACCTCGACCGTCTTGGTCCCAGCCAGGATCGCCGTGGCAAACCGAGGGTGGACGGACAGCAGCATCGCGCGCTCCGGATCACTCACGTCTTTCGGTGCCCCTCTTCGTACATGGCATGGAACAGCGCATTGCTGATCTTCGACAGCTGCATCGGCGGTACCCACCGTAGCCCCAGCCCCTTGGCCAACGCGGTCACTCGTGCATGCGTCACCTGTACGGGAAAGATCTCCGTGTCCGAAAACCTCAATGCCATGGCCTTGCCCGACACATCGGCTGCGGCACGCACTTCGGCATGACCATATACGCCCAGGTGTTCGAATCGCGAGAAGAGGGTATCGGGGTCGTCGATGACCACCTCGTCGAGGCGCGAGCAGCCGATGACCATCTTGCCCTGCTGCCCGGAAGCCCCCTCACTGACGTACCACAGGATCCTGGCGGGAACGCTCTCTCCCCGGCGACCGGACGAACGGTAGTAGACGTGCTCGCGGCTGATGCCCAGGACGTCGTCCCGGGGGACGAGCATGGCCGGAACGTCGAAGAGCTCCGTAGACCATCGCGGCTTGATGGGCGCGATGAAGGAGGGCAGGGCCGTGTCGATCAGCTTGGCCGGCCACCACACCCGCTCGGCCATGCTCGCGACCTCCGGCGACACGCGCTCATCCAGCCGAGGCGCCGACTGTCTCATGCGTCCTGCGATCTCCGCAGCCTTCCGTGAGACGGCCTCGGCAGGTCCGCAGACGTCGACCAGCAGTGCGGTGAAGCCGCTCTCGTCCTCGGTGAAGCCGTCGGCACCGGCAGCCGACCTCGCTGTCGACGACAGAAATGGATCGGTGATGCGGATCGCCTGCGCCCCTCGCTCTCGGCCGAGCCGCTTGAGCATGAACAGCAGTTGCCGTGCAAGAGTCTCCTCCAGCCGGTGCGATGCCATGCGGAGGAACGCGACGTTTAGCGTGCGGCCATCCATGGCCCAGACGTAGAGGGCTACCGGATACCCCTCTCCGTCCCGGAGCAGCTCCCTGCGCCACACCACCCCGTCATCGGCGAGACTCTTCAGCCGTTCCGCGAAGGCCGTTCCACGGTCGCCTTCGGCCTGCTCGAAGAAGGCGACCAGCTCTCCTTCACCGCCCGGCGCAATCTCCTCGGCGGAGAAGGTAGTGCCCATGAGATCAGCTGGACGGTACACCTGGGCCTGGCGCAGTTCGTCCACATGCAGCGTGACCACCGCCGGGGAGACGACCTTGACCCCTGCGATGTCCAAGGCGATATCTGCCAGAGCCGCCAGTGCAGGATCGCGCGTCACCAGTACCTGGAGCCCGGCACACGACGTTTCGGCCACGTAGCGCAAGCGGGCGCGCTGCCGGCCATCGAGAGGAACACCAGGCATCTCTTTCCCCGCTGCCGCGACCAGCTCCTCCAAGCGGATGGTCACGGCAGCACTGTCGGGAAACAGGGAACGCAGCTCGGCAAGCCCCGCACGCTGATGGGTGCGCGCCTCACGCTCCTCGACATCACGCACGTCGTGCAGAAGCTGCGGAGTGAACGCGAGCTCGATCAAGTCGGCGAGCCACCCCGCTTCGAGAGCACGTGATTCCTCAACAGCGCGTTCCGTTCCCGTACCGCGCAGCCCGGCGAACACGCCATGGTCGACGGTCACCACCAGCAGCGCATCGCTCTGGGCCTCGGTGAACAGGTCCTCGTGCCCCAGATCGAGCCACCAGGTGTCCAGCGTTTCCTTGTCCTTGCCGCGCCCCAGGCTCTCTCCCCTGGGAACGAAGCCCAGCGCCGTCCACATGCTGCTGAGCCCGTAGTCGCGCCGGCACTTCGCACGAATGCCGAGCCTATGAGCGTGCCGCGCGCGGATCGCCTCGATCAGCTCACGAGCGACACCCATGCCTCGGTGTTCCTCTGCCACGCACAAGTGAGCCAGCCGCACATGCAGACTCCGCTTGGGCAGCCCGAAGAGCGCGTAGCCGACCACCTCCTCGCCATCCATGGCCACCAGCAGGCCGTCGTCCTCAGCATGCTTACGGTAGGCAGGCGGCGTCAGCAGCCCCAGATACTTCGTGTACCGGTTACCCAAAGCGATGATCGCGTCCAGCAGCTCCGACTGCTCCGCAGACACCGGCAACACTCTGATCGCCATGTTCCCCCTCCGGTTCCTTCAACCGACAATGCCCCAGGACGGCATACTGCCCAACAGCGTCAGTGGCGAGCCACTGATTGATCAAAACCGGCTAACTGGCGGGAATCCGTCTGCTCTTGTTTCGTTCGAGTGAATGGGCGGCGGTGTTGGGTTTGCGCCTGGCGGCGGGTTGACCGGGACCGTCGGTTGCTTGTCGGCGGTGGCCCATGGCTTGTTTCAGAGCGGCCATCGCCGCCGCACCACGCGAGCCCACACGGCTGGCCTCGGAGCGTATGCGACACGCACCCCGGCGGTCACTCATGGGCAGAATCCGCAAGCTGGTTGACCAAGACGGTTCTTCCCCACGGCCTCGTAGTCGTCGCTTCTACGCTGACCGTCATGCGCGAAGTCGAATACCGGAGCAGCGGGGTTCCGTTGGAGGAGTACGAACTCACCCGCAGGGACCACCGCCGTCAGAAGCAGAGCGAGGAGAGCAGCGTATCGATTCGACGACAGGTCGAAGAGGACAATGCCAGATGCCGGGCAGACCCGGCGATGGCAGAGCGCCGCCGCCAGGCGTTCGAGAACGTCGCGAAGCTGACGCAGTCCTTCAAGAAGGCCGACCACGAGATCATGCGGTGGCGTGTCCGGCTGTACTGCGGCCACATCATCGAGACGGAGGCGCATTACACGTACACCGACCCCATCGATGCTGGAGGGTCCAGCAAGCAATGCCCTGAGTGCGGAGGTGCCTGGCAAACGATCGTGGCCTTCGAACCCATCGGCCTGCGCGGCGAGCCACCGGAACCCACGGTCCCCACACCTCCGCCGCCCCCGAAGAAGCCGACACGAGCCGAACTCGAACGACGCGTCAAGACGCTGGAGAAGGAGAACGAACGCTTGCGCGCGAAGTTCAGTGACTGAAGGTCCCGACCGAAGCCATTGGGCTGACTCGCCAGCAGGTCACGAAGGCCGAGTTGACGACAACGGTGAAGACGCCGCCCGCGCGGACATAGAAATCGTCCACATCACCCCCTCGTTCAAGCAAGTTTTTTCGAACCACCCATCCCTGACGAACGGAACTGACAACATGCCGCCGTCGTACGTCAACCTCGAGTCGAAGGCGGACCTTTGGAACGGCAGGTCAATGAGCGGCAACTCTCGGTGCTGCAGTGGGTGCAAGACGGGTGCCCTGCCGGCGTTTGGGAGACAAGCTCCTACAAGACCACCTGTCAGGCACTGCAGAATCGGGGCCTGGTCATGGTTTCCCGGAAGGCCGGGCAGTGGAGCGTCACCCTGACGAGTGCTGGCCAGCACTACCTGGCGCACGGCGCGTACCCTCCCCGCGGGTCACGCCCGCCGAAGACCCAGGCCGCCGCTCCACGACCCCAGTCCACCCGAGCACAGAAAACTCCGGCCGCCGGGCGGAGGCCAAGCCCTCCATCACAGCCTCGGGTGACGTTCACGGAGCAGCTGCTGCAAGAGCTCGCGGAGGCCGGCGACAGAATCGTCAAGAGTGGCAGCGGTCCGGACTTGGAGAAATGGCCATCCCGCGTCGCCGCGGCACGCAGGTCCGAAAAGGTCCCGAAGACGAAGGAGCTGTACGGGGGTTGGTGCCAGGGAGGGTACGAAATCAAGCTCGTCGACGTCCCCGCCTGGCGCCTCGCCGTCCTCGAACCCGTCCCCGTTCCCTCCCGGCTCACTCGGCCGCACACCGTGGTCCGGGCCATGCAGAACGAACAACAGCCACTGGGCCTCACGAAGCCCGTCCAAGGACGCGCCCTCCGGCTCGTCCAGGCGCTGATCACCGCTGCCGAGGCCGAAGGACATTCCAGCTCGGCAGGACAGACCGGCTTCGCGCCCCCGTCCCATCGCCGTCGTAGGGCATCTCCCCACTTCACCATCACCGCCCAGGGCCAGACTGTGGGGTTCCTTGTCCTCCAGGAGCAGGACCGGGCCGAGCACGTCGCCACCGAGAAGGAGCTCGCCGCGGCCAAGAAGGACTCCTGGGTCAGGATCCCCCGCTTCGACTACACCCCGTCCGAGCGTCTCCGTTTCGTCCTCAGCGGCGGCCAGCCGCATCGGGCCAGCGAATGGTCCGATACCTCCGGCCGTCCCCTGGAAGACCAGCTTGCCGAGATCGCCCAGGAGGTCACCCTCCGCGGCGAAGCTGCTGAACGCAGACGCCTGGACGAGATCGAAGTGGCACGCCAGAAGCGCATCCGCTGGGAAGCCGCCATGGAAGAAGCCCGAATCCGGTACGCCGAGACATACCGCGTCAGGCACTTCGAGGCGCAGGAAGCGACATGGCGCCACGCCACCCGACTGACGGAGTACGTGAACGCTGTACGCACCCGGGTCGAGGCCATGCCCCCAGGCCAGACCCGGACCGAAGCCGAAGCCTGGGTCGACTGGGCAGCAGCCCGCGTGGAGCGCCTCGACCCACTGAACACACCGCCCCGGCTGCCCGACATTCCCGAGCCGCGCCCCGACGACCTGAAGCCCTTCCTCGGGCACTGGAGCCCTTACGGCCCCACCTACTGACGCCCGCTCCGCCACACGTCCGGCCCTCCGAAGTACGGCAGCAGCGCGCCTGCCACCGCAGCCAGCGGCGGGCGCCGTAACCCGGCGGAATCTTCTTCAAGCTCCCGCAAAACCAGCCCACGGGAGCCCGCCTCCCAGCCAACGTGACCTGCACGATCAGCCATGTGACGCCCCGTCAGAACGAGCGTCATTTGAGCGTCACGAGCGTCATTTCAGCGTCAAGATATCGCCCGTAACGCCCACACCGCACATAATGCGCACGGGAGAAACCGCAGGCCAGGAGCCCTTCGCGGCCGGTTCAAGGATGGCGACACACTCGACATGGTGCGTCATCGGGAAGACGTCCCATCTGAGGACACCTTGAGAAAGTGCAGCTCAGGCAACATCCACACCATCCCCTGACACGCCTCGGATAGAGGCGAGCGTCGCGGGTCCAGGCGTCGCCCGCCGCAACCCTGCGCCCCAGTCCTGCACCGCCCTATCGCAGTCCCCATCAATACGCACGGTCCAGGACCACTCCATGCGGGAGAGCAGAGCGGACCCCGGCAGGCCGAAGGTCCGACGTCCCGGCGGGGTCCCGATCCCCATCAGCTGTCAGCCGCCTTGTCCGAGCCGACCGCCTCCCGCAAGCGGCACCGTGGGCCTCCCCCGGCACCTCGCCTGTTCCGGCCTGCCTACGTTCGCCCTCTCGGATGAGAATCTGCGCCTCGGCATGTACCGCATCGCCCTGTACTCGACGGCGACCTGCTTGCCCGCTCCTCGCCCCGGCTGCAGAAGATGGTCAGCCGCGGCATTTGTACCGCATGGAAGGAAACCCTTCCCGGCCTGTACACCAACTCCACCGAGGCCGCTGCGGGACTCGGTAGAGCCCGCCTCATCTGCCCGGTCATCGCCGGCGGCTCTTCGCCGAAATCCTCGACCTGGGCCTCTCCTGCAGGCTGGCCTTCAGGGGCAGCTGCGCGGTCCGGGCCCACGGCATCGTCCACCGCCCGAGCCGGGAACTCGACTTCGCCACCCGGCCGACCTGGCGGACATCACTGTGGGCTCTTCCACGGTCTGAGCCACAGCGATCCCGCGTTCACGCCCTCTGGCCTGCCGTTGTATGACCACTGTCACTTCTGGACCGCCCGGTGTCAGTGTCACCGTCTAGGATTTCTTCCAGGGAATTCAGCCGGGTTGCAATGTGACCGGCACGCACGGACATGAGCTGACACGGGGCGGGAGCCGCATGGAGGATGGCCGGTGGACGACGGTCACCGAGTCCGAGTTCGAGCACGAGCGCCGCGGTCTTGAGGCGATCCGCAGGCTCCTGCCGAACGAGGAGCCTTGGCGTGCCTGGTCGAACTTCACCTTCACGGCGAACAGCGGGCACGTCCGCGAGATCGATCTCATGGTCACCGCGCCGGCCGGTGTGTTCCTGATCGAGCTGAAGGACTGGCACGGGTCGGTGAGCGGCGGCGGCAACAGCTGGGTGCAGACGACACCCGGCGGTACTCAGCGCCGACACGGTAATCCGCTGCACCTGACCAATCAGAAGGCCAAGGAGCTGGCGGGCCTTATCGGGAACGTCGTGGGGCGTGGCCCCGGGCGGCCGAGGATCTGGGTGGGTGAGGCGGTCTGCTTCACCGACGACAGGTTCCGGGTGAACCTGTCGGGCGCCGACCTGAATGGCGTCTTCAAGGTCAGGCAGCTGGTCGAGATGCTCGCCGTTCCGCCTGAGGACACCCGGGGCCAGGTGACCGCCGCGGTCTCGCGCCAGGTCGACGCGGCCCTGAAGCAGCTCGGTATCGCGTCCGTCCGCCGTCAGCACGAGGTGGGGTCGTACCTCCTGGAGACGAAGTCGTTCGACTCAGGTCCGACCTGGGCCGACTACTTGGGGCGTCACACTCAGTTGCACGATCTGGCGCGAGTGCGGGTTTTCCTCAGCGAGCGGGGCGCCTCGGACACCGAGCGCGCCTCGGTGGAGAAGGCCGCCGCGCGTGAGGCCACGGTGCTCAGCCGGTTTCGGCACCCGGGCGCCGTCCAGCTGAAGAGCTACCTGCCGTCGGGACATCCCGCAGGCCCGACGATCCTCTTTGACTACCACCCGGAGACCCTCAGACTCGACGACTACTTGGTGGAGCACGGCAAGCGCCTCGGCCTGCGCGGCCGTCTCGCGCTGGTCCGCCAGCTCGCGGAGACTCTTCGTTCCGCGCACTCCAACCGGCTCCATCACCGCACGCTGTCGGCGCACGCGGTGCACGTGATTCCGCGCAACCGCGGTCCCCGCGGGCGCGAACTGGGCGAGGAGCAGCGCTGGCTGAGCCCCCGGCTACAGATCGCGGACTGGCAGATCGCCTCCGGGCACAGCGCCAGCCAGGGCAAGCCGCTGACGCGGGCCACCTCACATGTGTCCGGTCTGCACGTCGCCCAGCAGGCCGACCCGTATCTGGCCCCCGAGCTGCGGATCCCCAAGGCGGACCCGGTCCGGCTCGATGTGTACGGGCTCGGCGTTCTCACGTATCTCCTGGTAACCGGTCAGGCGCCGGGTGCGACCCAGAGCGAGGTCCTGTCCCGTCTGGAGGCGGGTGAGACGCTCGCCCCGAGCGCGCTGGTGGACGGTCTCAATCCCGACATCGACGACCTGGTGGAGGCGTCCACCGCGTACGAGCCGAACCGCCGTCTCTCCACGATCGACGACTTCGTGGAGATGCTGGAATTCGTCGAAGAGGCGTTCACGGAGCAGGCTGTATCTTTCGATAACGCCACGGGTGGAGAGCCGGCTGTCGGCGCTTCTCCGACCCCGGAGGCCGGTGGAGAAAAGACCGAGCCAGAGAAGGACCCGCTGGAAGCCGTGGCCGGTGACGTGTTCGCCGGACGCTGGGAGATCGTGCGCCGTCTCGGTACGGGCTCCACATCGCGGGCGTTCCTGGTCCGTGACCTGGCCGGTGAGCCCCGTCGCAGCGGCAGTCTGCCGGTCGCGGTGCTCAAGGTCGCGCTCAGCGAGGCGAAGCACGTGGTGCTCGACCGGGAGGCCGATGTCCTGGGCCGGATCCACCGGGATTCCAGCATCATCGCGCTGTACGAGCGGGAGCCGCTGACCCTCGCGGGCCGCAGGGTGCTCGCCCTGGAGTACGTGGGCGATAGCCGCGCGCTGGACACGGAGAGCACGGGCAAGGCCGTACGCAGACGCGAGGACACTGTCGCGCGTCAGCTGCGGGACTACGGCCGACTCCGCATGGACCAGCTGGAGACGTACGGAAAGTACCTGTTCGGCGCGGTAGAGCACCTGGAGGCGGAGGGCATCTGGCACCGGGACCTGAAGCCGGACAACATCGCGATCCGCATCCGTCCCAATGGCACCCGCCAGCTCGTGATGATCGACTTCTCGCTCGCCGGTTATCCCGCGAAGGAGATCGAGGCAGGCACCGAGGGCTACCTCGACCCGTTCGTCGGGATCATCACGCGCGGTTCCTACGACGGCCACGCCGAGCGGTACGCGCTGGCTGTCACGCTGCACGAGATGGCGTCCCGCGAGCTGCCCCGCTGGGGCGACGGCTCGGTCACGCCCCGGCAGACCGATCCGAAGGAGTGGCCGTACCCGCAGCTCGCCGCCGACGCCTTCGACGACCCGGTGCGGGACGGCCTGGTGGCCTTCTTCCGCAAGGCCCTGGCCCGGGACGTGAAGGACCGCTTCCCGGACCTGAAGCCGATGGAGCGCGCCTGGAACGCGATCTTCCTGGACGCCCAGCGGACGACTGCGCCGAGCTCCGGGCACGGCAACAAGGTGGTGCCGGTAGAAAGCACTGCGCCGCAGATCGGCCAGGGCGACGACGACACCTCAGCCGAGGAGATCCGCGACGAGCAGGCGAAGCGGGCCGACCGTTCCACGCCGCTGTCGGTGGCGGGCCTGACCCTTGCAGCGCAGTCCCAGCTGTTCGACCTGGGCCTGAACACCGTGGGAGACGTCCTCGACTACTCGGTGCGGAAGTTCCTGACCGCGCCGGGCATGGGCGCACGGACCCGCACGGAGATCCAGAACCGGCAAAAGCAGTGGAACCTGCGGCTGGGCAAGACGCCGGCGCCGATGAGCAAGGAGGCGCTCAAGGCCGCCCGCGAGGAGGTCACCGAGCTGGAGCAGGCGGCCGCCGAAGCGGTCGCGGCGGGCGGCGGCGACACCGGGCCGGAGGTGCTGCGCGCGCTGAGCCTGGACGCCCTCGCATCCCGCTTGGTGCCGCGTCCGTCGGGCGGCAACGCCCGTTCCAACGCGAAGGAGCGTGAGGCCGTCCGGCTGCTGCTCCGGCTTCCCGACGAGAACGGTGACCTGCCCGAGGGCCTGCCCTGGGTACGGCAGACGGATGTCGCCAAGGCTCTTGGCCTCACGGTGGGCCGCATCCCGCAGATCGTAAAGAAGGCGCGCGAGCGCTGGTACAACGATCTCGCGCTGAAGCTGCTGAGTGAGCAGGTGATCGAGCTGGTCGCCGAGCGTGGCCGGGTCGTGCCGGTGCTCGAACTCGCCGACGCGCTGCTCGCTCAGCGAGGCAGCAAGGTGGCGAAGCGTCGGGACCGGCGTGCGCTGGCGCTGTCGCTGCTGCGTGCGGTGGTGGAGCGGGAGCAGTTCCGGGAGCAGTACGAGGAGACGCCGCCGCGGTTCCGGTACTTCCACGCCCGGCTGCCCAAGGGCGCCGACCCGGTGCTCGGACTGATCGTCATCGACGTCCGCGACGGAGAGGACAGTGACGACGGGGCAGACACTCCGACCCTGCCGGCCCTCCGGGAGTACGCGCTCAAGCTGGGCGCGCAGGCGGACGAGCTGGCGGGCCTGGAGTCCCTGCCGACGGCGAGCACGGTCCTCACCAAGCTGGCCGCGATCCGGCAGCCGCCGGGGACACTCGGCTGGGACGAGCGGCGTACGGCCGAGATCGCGGTCGCGGCTTCCCCGGGGGCCGCGCTCACGCCCCGCCTGGAGATCTATCCACGCGATCTGGACCTCGTACGCGCACTGCGGATCACCCAGGCCGGTGTGGTCGCCGTGCAGCCGGGCGTCGAGGAGGAGCGCCAGCCGGGGCTCACCGTCGACGCCCTGCACAAGCGAGTCGCGACCCGCTTCCCCGACCTGGGCAACGATCCCCTCGTCCCGCGCGAACTGCCGGTCGGCAGCGAGCTGGTGCGGCTGCTGAAGCAGGCTGGCTTCGAGCTGAAGCTGGCGACCCGCTACGACAAAACCCTCCGGCTCATCCCGGACCGGCCCGCCGGGGAGTTCACCAGCGGGCTGACATCCGCGAGCTGGGGTGTCGCGGCCTCGGCGGCACGGCGGTCCGCGCCGACGCAGTACGACGCAGATGCGGCCGTCGCGGCGGCGGTGAAGGCCGAGCAGCGGCTCGTGCACTCGGCGGGGCAGGACGGGTTCCGGGTCCTGACCGTGCCGCACCAGGGCGCGGAGACGGCGGTACGACGGCTGGCCGACCCGCCCTACGGAGCTGCGGTCGTATCGCTGACCGGGCTGTTCCTGGCCGAGCTGCGCGGCGTGGTCGCCGAGGCGGCCAAGCCGACCTGGGAGACCGTCCTCAAGGCGGACGCCGCCGAGGCGGGCACGCGGCCCCACCAGCAGTTGCGGGTCCGTACGGACAAGGCGTGGGGGCGCGTCGAGCCGCTGCTCCGTGAGCGTCTGGCCCAGGGCAGCGGTCCGCTGCTCCTCACCGACACGGCCGCACTCGCCCGCTACGACGCGTTCGACCTCCTGGGCCGGCTCGCCGAGGAGTCCCGGCAGGGCGGCAGCCCGCTGTGGTTGCTCGTCGCCCAGTCCGACCCGGCCCGCGCGCCGAGGCTGGCCGGGCAGAGCGTTCCGTACCAGGCCGGGTTCGACGAGTGGATCGTTGTGCCGGACGCGTGGGTGGCACGGAAACATCTGGCGCCGGACGCCGCCTGACCCACGGCGGATCGCCGCCTCTTCTCTCCTTTTTCTCGTCTCGCCCTTCAGCCACCCAGTCACCACTTCGGGAGCAGTCCGTGATCGACCGCAAGAGCCTCCTCAGCGATCTGCAGAAGCAGGTCAAGGCGGCAGAGACCGACCTGGACGCACAGGTCAAGGCCGTTCCCGAGGTCGGGGCACGGCTGCGCGGCGAGTACGACCAAGCGAAGAAGCTGGGGCGTACGTCGGCGACCTGGAACAGTTGGCTCGGGGAGCGGGTCACGCAGGTCGCGGTGGCGTGGGTGCTCGGCACGGTCTTCATCCGGTTCAGCGAGGACAACCGGCTGATCGCGGAGCCGTACATCACGGCGCCGGACGTGGCGGGGCGCGAGGTCGCCCAGGCCCGGTACGAGGAGTACATGGCGAAGGACGCCGACCCGACGTATCGCGGGTGGCTGGAAACGGCGTTCGCGGAACTGGGCGCGGGGCAGGCGGGACGGCTGCTGTTCGACCAGGACCACAATCCGCTGTACCAGATTCCGCTGTCGCACGACGGGGCGGGAGCGCTGCTGGCGTTCTGGCGGGAGCAGAAGGCCGTAGAGGTGGAGGCGGAGGACGGCTCCGGCAGCACGTCGGTGCTGGTCCACGACTTCACCGACCCGCTGAGCGAGGACGGCACGGAGGGCTGGGACACCCGGTTCCTGGGCGACCTGTACCAGGACCTGAGCGAGGCGGCACGGAAAACGTACGCGCTGCTCCAGACCCCGGAGTTCGTCGAGGAGTTCATTCTCGACCGGACGATGACACCGGCGGTGCGGGAGTTCGGTTTCGAAGAGCTGAAGATGATCGACCCGACGTGCGGGTCGGGGCACTTTGTGCTGGGCGCGTTCCGGCGGCTGGTACGGCTGTGGGGCGAGGAGCGGCCGGAGGTCGGGCCGTACGAGCGGGTGCGGGCCGCGCTGGAGTCGGTGCACGGGGTGGACCTGAACCCGTTCGCGGTGGCGGTGGCGCGGTTCCGGTTGTTGCTGGCGGCCTTGGCAGCGAGTGGTATGCGGACCTTCACGGAAGCTGCGGTGTACGACTGGCCGCTGGGGCTGGCAGTGGGCGACTCGCTGCTGCCGGTGGAGTACGAGCAGGAAGGGATCTTCGGCGAAGAGCAGCTGACCATCGGCGACGAACCGGATTCGAACGAAACTAAAGAACCGTATTTTGCGCTGAGCACTGAAGATGTTTTGAAGCACCCGCAGATCCTCCGCAAGGCAACCTATCACGTAGTGGTCGGTAATCCTCCGTACATCACAGTCAAGGACAAGACCCTCAACAAGCTTTACCGGAAGCTGTACGACGCCTGTGCAGGGACCTACGCGCTATCGGTTCCATTCGCTCAGCGTTTTTTCGATCTCGCCATCCGGGGCAACGAGAAGACTGGTCGCGGATATGGGATGGTCGGCCAGATCACAGCGAACTCGTTCATGAAGCGAGAGTTCGGAACACCGTTGATCGAGAGCTTCTTCCGGGACCGCGTTGAACTCACGGAGGTCATCGACACTTCGGGGGCGTATATCCCCGGCCATGGCACACCCACGGTGATTCTTGTTGGCCGCTCACTGGATCACAAGGGATCCCGTCAAGCAACCATCCGGACCGTACGAAGCGTGCAGGGAGAACCTTCAGCACCAGACAATGCGGAGCAAGGGCTTGTCTGGCAGGCAATCGTGAATCAGATCGACCTTCCCAGCAATTCAGGCCAATGGGTCTCGGTTGACGATCTGGAGCGTAGGCGATACTTCGGTAAGCAACCATGGGTACTGACTGACGGTGGCCTAGAGATGCTTGAATCCCTGTCAGCTGCGAGCAACGGAAGCCTCAAACACACCGCTGCGCGAATGGGCTATACCGGACAGACAAATGCCGACGGCGCCATGCTGGCGACCCGAAGGTCTTGGGATAGGCGCGGAGGGGCACCTTCCTTTGGTCGAGTTATGGTAACCGGTGACCAGGTTCGCGACTGGACTCACACAGAGGACACATTTTCCTTCTTCCCCTATAAGCAAGTCGGGGAAAAATTCACCCTTCTCCCCCTCCCCGAGGAGTCGGCTGAGCACAAGTGGATGTGGCCGATGAGGACCATCCTGGGGCACCGCGCGACTTTCTCGGGCGGAACCTACTTCTCAGAAGGCCGCTCCTGGTATCAGTGGCACCAGGTAACTGCCAGTCCTGGCTGTCACCCATGGTCTATCACCTCCCCCTTGGTGGCCACACATAACCATTTCACACTAGACCGCGGCGGCAAGGTATTCAATAGACATGCACCCGAGGTGAAACTCCACAAGGATGCAACCGAAGAAGACCATATTCGACTTCTTGGGCTGCTCAACAGCTCCACGGCCGGGTTCTGGCTCAAGATGGTGAGCCACGACAAAGGAAGTCAGGGCGTAAACGAAGGCTACAAATCGCAAGCATGGGAGCGCTTTTACGAATTCACCGGAACCAAGCTTCAGGAGTTCCCCCTCCCTACCGAATACCCTGCCGTTCTCTCCGCCGAGCTCGACGCTCTCGCCCAGCAGCTCACCGCGACAACCCCAGCCGCCCTGGCCGCCGCAACCATCCCCTCTGCCCCGGCGCTCCGCGACGCCCAAACCCTCTACGCCTCCACCCGCGCCCACATGATCGCCCTCCAGGAAGAACTCGACTGGCAGGTCTACTCCCTCTACGACCTGCACTCTGAGGATCTCCGCCTGCCCGACTCCTCCGCCGCCCCCGAACTCGCCCTCGGCGAGCGCGCCTTCGAGATCGTTCTTGCGCGCCGAGTCGCCGCCGGCGAAGCCAGCGACGAGTGGTTCAAGCGACACGGATCCACCCCCATCACCGAGATCCCCGCCCACTGGCCCGACGACTACCGCGCCCTCGTCCAAAAGCGCATCGACGTCATCGAGTCGAACCGTGCCATCGGCATGATCGAGCGCCCCGAATACAAGCGCCGCTGGGCCACCGAGGGCTGGGACTCGATGCGTCAGAAGGCGCTGAAGTCCTGGTTGCTGGACCGGATCGAGGACCGCTCGTACTGGTTCGACGCGAACGACAACCCCACCATCACCACCCTCTCTCGCCTCACCGAAGCCCTCTCCGCCGACGAGGACTTCACCTCCGTCGCCGACCTCTACGCCCCCCGGCAGGACCTCGCCAAGACCGTCCGCGACCTGCTCTCCGAGGAGCACGTCCCCTTCGTATCGGCCCTCCGGTACAAGCCCGCCGCGCTCAAGAAGCGGGCCGACTGGGAGCACGTCTGGGATCTCCAGCGCGAGGAGGACGCCGCACCGGACGAGCCTGCCAAGCGGAAGATCCGGGAGCGGACGCCCGTACCACCGAAGTACACGTCGGCCGACTTCCTCAAGCCCAGCTACTGGCGTGCCCGCGGCAAGCTCGACGTGCCCAAGGAGCGGTTCGTCTCGTACGGCACGGTGAACGCGCAGTCGCCCGAGCTGTACGGGTGGGCCGGCTGGGACCACTTGGAGCAGGCGCTCGCGCTCGCCTCGTACATCCAGACCGCCGGACTCGGCAGCGAGGAGATCGTGCCGTTCCTGGCCGGGCTGCTGGAACTCCAGCCCTGGCTGGACCAGTGGTACGGCGAGTACGACGCCGAGTTCGGCGCCTCCCCCGCCGCCGAAATCCTCGCCTTCCGGCAGCAGAAGCAGGGCGAACTCGGCCTGACCGACGACACGTTGCGCGCCTGGCGGCCCGCCCCCGCCACCCGCGCGAAGAAGGCCGCCGCCCCGAAGAAGAAGGCAGCGGCCCCCGCAGAGTCCGACTGAGCAGCGCGTCTGTGAGGCGGTTGATCCGCCGCCTCACAGACGACAGTCAGGAACCCGACACGTGCGCGGTGAAAGCCGCCCAGGCACCGGGGGCGACGGCGAACGAGTCGCGGCCAAGGTCCTTGGAGTCCCGGACGTGGACCGCTTCGGCGTCCAGCGCGACCTCGATACAGTTCACCACCGCTACCGCTGTAGCTGCTCTTGACCCACTCAACGGCCGTTCACGAGTCCACGCACGCCTCCCCCTCCACCCGCCTCGGCGCGAGCCTCGCCCGCCCGGCCGCCGTGGCCCGGCTCGACGACTGGGGCGTCCCGCCCGGCAGCCCGCTCTCCGACACCGTCGCCCTCCTCGTCGCCGAGCTCGCGGCCAACGCAGCCCGCCACGGCCGCGTACCAGGACGGACCTTCGAGCTACGCCTCCTCCACCAGCAGGCGCGTACGACCGCGGTCGTACGTGTGGAGGTCTCCGACACCCACCCGCGACGGCCCGACCCCACGACGGTCACCATGGCCGACGTGGACGCCGACGGCGGCCGGGGGCTCGCCCTCGTGGCGGCCGTCGCCGACGACTGGGGCGTCGAGGACCGCACCGGCCCCGGCAAGACCGTGTGGGCGCAGACCGGCCCGGCCGGCCCGGCCGAGCCGCAGCAGGGGGAACGGGAGAGCCGGACAGAATCTGGCCCTCCTGGTGTCAGTGCCGCCCATTACGATTGATCGGGCAGCGCAGCTCCTGATCGAGCTGAAGGAGCTGAAGGACCGGCCGGGCGAGGAGCATCAGAGACACCATGGCGTTTATGAGCAGGAACACCCCCCGTCCCGAGGATCGCCCCCTGCTCCGCGAGCTGATCCGCATCCCGGAGCGCGTGTCGACGTCCGACTTCGTACTGAAGCTCGGCGAGGCCGTCACGCCCGAGGGCGCCGAGGCCGCCCTGCGGGACTACGTCGTCACCGACCGTCTGCGCGGCAACTTCGACGAGGCACTGGACCTGATCAAGTCCGCGCTCGACAGCCACTCCTCCAAGGCTGCCTACCTCCACGGCTCGTTCGGTTCCGGTAAGTCGCACTTCATGGCGGTGCTCTACGCCCTGCTCTCCGGCCACCAGGCCGCCCGCTCCAAGACGGGCCTCGACCCCGTCCGCAGCAACCACTCCTGGCTGGACGCGGGAGATCGCAAGTTCCTCCTCGTCCCGTACCACATGCTCGGCGCCAAGTCCCTTGAGCAGCGCATTCTCGGTAAGTACGTGGAGCACGTACGCAAGGTGCACCCTGACTGCGATCTGCCGCAGGTCTATCTGACCGACGGCCTCTTCGAGGACTTCGCCGCCCATCGCCGTGGCAGCGGCGACGACCGCGTGATCGCGCAGCTTGCCGAGGCGGACAGCGGTGAGGGCGACGAGTGGGGCGAGGCATTCGCCTGGACCAGCGAACTGCTCGACCGGGCCGTCACCGCGCAGGAGGAGCACGAGAACACCAAGGGTTTCGACCTGGACAACCCGACCACCCCGCAGGAGCTGCGGGCTCGGCTCGTCCAGGACCTGACCAAGACCCTCTTCCCGTCCTTCGCCCGCAACGCTTCGGAGAGCGCCGACGGTTTCGTCTCCCTGGACAAGGGTCTCGGCATCATCGCCGCACACGCCAAGTCCCTCGGCTACGACGGCCTCGTCCTCTTCATGGACGAGCTGATCCTGTGGCTGGCCACCCTCATCCACGACCAGAAGGCGCTCGGCCGCGAGGCAGGCAAGGTCACCAACTTCGTGGAGGGCGCCGACGAGCGCCGCGCCATCCCCGTCGTCTCGTTCATCGCCCGCCAGCGTGACCTGCGCGAGCTGGTCGGTGAGGAGATGTCCGGCGCCGCCGAGGCCGCCGTGCAGGACACGCTGAAGCTCAACGGCGGCCGGTACGACTCGATCGTCCTGGAGGACCGCAACCTGCCGACGATCGCGCGGGCCCGTCTGCTGGATCCCGTCGACGAGGAGGCCGAGGCCAAGGTCGCGGCAGCCTTCGACGAGGCCAAGAAGCTCGGCCCGGACGTGTGGCAGACCCTGCTCGGCCACAAGAACTCCACCACCGGCGCGGACGAGGACGCCTTCCGGCGGACCTACCCCTTCCCGCCGGCGTTCATGGACACCCTGGTGCACATCTCCGGGGCGCTGCAGCGCTCCCGCACCGGCCTGAAGCTGATGAGCCAGCTCTTGGTCGACCACCGGGACGACTGGCGGCTCGGCCAGCTCGTACCGCTCGGCGACCTGTACCCGGCGATCGTCGGCGGCGGCGACAAGGCGTTCAGCGGCGAGACCAGCGTCCACTTCGAGGCGGCTAACAAGCTGTACCGCGAGAAGCTGCGCCCGTACCTGCTGAAGACCAACCAGGTCACCGAGGACGACGTGGAGACGTACCGGCGCCGTCCGGAGACGATCGACGACCCTCAGCTGAAGGCCCGTTGCCGGGACTTCACCGGTGACAGCCGACTGATTCAGACGCTGCTGCTCTCCGCGCTCGCGCCGAGCGTCCCCGCCCTGTCCGACCTGACCCTGGCCCGGCTCAACGCGCTCAACCACGGGTCCATCACCACCCGGATCGCCGGAACCGAGATCGGCCGCCTGGAGCAGAAGGCGAAAGAATGGGCGGCGACCTTCCCCGAGATCAAGGTCGCCGGCACCGGTCCTGGCGCGGTCGTCCGCCTGGAGCTGACCGGTGTCGACCTCGACGCGGTGCTCGCCAACGCCCAGGTCCACAACAACCTGGGCAACCGCCGGACCAAGATGCGCACCCTGCTCAAGGAGGCGCTCGGCGTCACCGACGGGATCGGTGGGTTCGACCCGTACGACACACTCGACCTGGTGTGGAAGGGCACCGAGCGGCAGGTCGAGGTGGTCTTCGGGAACGTCGCCGACGTCGACTCGCTCTCCGACGCGGCGCTGCGACCCAGCCAGGAGGATGCCTGGCGACTCGTCGTCGACTTCCCCTACGACGAGGGCGAATTCGGGCCGATGGACGACCTCCAGCGGCTGCGTACGCTGCGGGAGAAGACTGGCGGCGACTCGCGGACCCTGGCCTGGCTGCCCACTCATCTCACCGATGCCACCCGTGGCGACTTCGAACGTCTCGTCGTCATCGACAAGGCACTGTCCGACGAGGCCCGCTTCGACTCCGAGTTCGCGCGCAGTCTCAACGCCGACGACAAGGCCCGCGCCAAGGGCATGCTGCAGTCGCAGCGGGAGGTCCTCACCGAGCGCGTCCTGGGTGCGCTGAAGCAGGCGTACGGCCTCGCGCAGAAGCAGGAAGGCGTCGTCGACCTCGGCTTCGGCAACCATCTGGAGGCCCAGCAGCAGGTGGCGGACCTGCAGCTGCCGATCGGCGCGCAGATGGACGACGCCGCACGTCAGCTTGCCGGGAAGCTGCTCGCCCATCAGTTCCCCGCCCACCCCGAGCTGGACCCGGAAGGCACCGGGAAGCCGCTGCGGGCCGCCGAGATCAAGACCGTCTTCGAGTACGTACGCAGGGCCGCCGAGGACCGTGACGGGCAGGTGGAGGTCGAGTCCAAGGACCGCAAGGTCATGGCACGGATCGCGGGCGGCCTCAAGCTCGGTGTGATGCAAGAGGCGTACTACCGGCAGTCCAACGCCTGGCTGGACCACTTCAACGCGCAGGCCCGCCGGGACGGGGTCGCCGAGCCGACCCTGGTCAGACTCGCCGACTGGAGCGACCAGCCCGACCCGCGCGGCCTGCCCGAGCCGCTGCGTCGGCTGCTCGCAGCCGCGTACGCGGAAATGTCCGACCGCGTGTGGGTGCGCGGCGGGGTCGCGGTCGAGCCCGCACCGCTGCCGAGCGATCTAAAGCGCGACTACGCGCTGCGGGAGCAGCCGCTGCCCACCGAGGCGGATTGGGTGGAGGCCCGCAAGCGGTACGAGACGGTGTTCGGCACGCCCGCACCGCAGTTGCGGCGTGGGCGGATCGTGAACCAGTTCGCCGGCGAAATCCGCAAGGCCGCGAACGCGTTTGCCGCCGATGCGGAACGGCTGGTCACGGAGCTGGAGAAGCACCGGAGGTTCCTGCACCTGGACGACGCCTCGCCCCGCCTCGTGCTCGCCCGGCGGGCCCAGGAGCTGGTCGACGCGGTGCGGGCGGAGAACCTCGGCGCCAAGGCCGTGGTGGACCGGCTGGCCGGCTTCGACCTCGGCGGGTTCACCGCGCACCGGTACGGCATGTCGCTGACCAGTGCCCGGACCGTGGCCGATGCGCTGCAGAACACCAGCTGGGGTGAACAGCTGGAGCTGGCCGACACGCTCGGCAGGGACGGTGCGGCGATCCTAGAGCGGGTGCGCGACGCCGCGGCCGGCGACCCCGGCGACTACCCCGACCTGCCGGCCGTACTGAAGAAGGGCAGCCGGGAGGTGATGACACTGCTGCGGTCCCGGCAGAGTCCGCCGCCAGCCACGCAGCAGCCCGCCGCCCCGGCACCCAGCTCCGACACGGTGTCCCTGGACGGCGGCTCCGCCCATCCGCAGGTGCTGCCGACGCCGCCGCCCGCGCCGCGTGAGCCGGCGCGCCCGGTGGCCCGCTCCGGCGGCGGCCGGACGACGGCCGTCCGGGCGGCCGCGGAGCTGCAGGCCGAGATCGCGGCACTCGCCGCGGCACACCCCGACGCCACCGTCGAGGTCACCTGGAAGGTCATCGACTGATGTCCGGCACGATCATCACCGCGCCCGCCGCCGGGCGGGGACCCTCGGCTGCGGGTCCCGCCCGCCTTTCGGTGAGCACGGTCCGCCAGTTCGTCGCCGCGCGCAGCAAGCTCTGCGACGGCGTGGTCCGCGTCCTGCTGCTGCGGGCCGCGCCGCAGTGGGACGGGGCTGCCGTGCAGTCGACGGTGGGCGGGACGCAAGTGCGGGTGGCTGTCGCGCCGTCCGTCCTCGCGGCGCACGAGCAGATCCTGGACCACCTGGAAGCGCAGGTCCCGCCGGAGCCGCGCGTCCTCGTCGTCCTCACCGACCGGGAGAACACCGAGCTCGACCCCGGTCTGCTCGCCCGCGTCTACAGTCGCCGCATCAGGTCCGTCGACAACTGGGAGGTCGTGCAGGAGGCATTCGGCGCGAGCGGCCTCGACACCCGCCTGCGCGGCGAGACCTGGGCGGCCGAGGCGCTCCTGGACGCGGCGGGCACCCGGGGCTGGCGCTCGATCGGCAGGGGCGTGCTCTCCCGCGATGAGGCCCTCACCCGGCTGACCCGGCGGCGTCTCCGCCTCGACGACAGCAGCGGGGACACACCCGTGGGACGCGTCCTGCCGGGAGAGCCGGACCGGGTCGACCCCGTCACCCTGTTCCGGTGGACCCTCACCCCCGGTGGCCCGGACCTCCTGCGCGAGCTCCGCGGACCGGAGAAGGCCGGCCTCGCCCGCTTCCTCGCCGCACCCGAGCAGGGCGGCCCCACCGGCAGGGTGATCACTGCCCTGGTCGATGCCGAGCACGGTCCCGACGCAGCCGCGTACGCGGTGGTCTGCGCCGCCCTGTGGGGACACGCGGAGGCCGACCACGACCTGTACCGCGCACGCGGCCGGGCCGAACGGTGGCTCGGCGAGCAGCCGCCCGCCCAGGGCGACGAACTCGACCGGCTCCTGGCCTCCTTCGCCCGCAGCGGTGAGGCGTACGTACGCGATCTCATCGACCGGGGGGAGCACCGTCTCGCCGACCCGGTCCTGACCCGGGCCGCACAGCTGGTCGCCCAGTTCGGAGCGCAGGCGGCCGCCACCGCCAGTCCGCTCCTGCCCGCCGGGCTCGACGCCCGGTTCACCGCGGCCGGTCACGCGCTGACCGGCGGTTCCACCGAGGCGGTCACGGACTCCGTCACCACGCTCGGCGCGCACGCCCTTGCCACCGGCGACGGCGAGACCCGGGCCCGGATCGAGCGGGTCCGGATGGCCGTACGGCTGCGGCGGTGGCTGGCCAGGAACCCGCCGGACGAGATCGAGTCGGTGACCGACGGGACGGACCGCCAGATTCGCGAACTCGGTTGGGCCGACCGCGCCCTGGAACACCTGGAGGCGGGCGGCGACCCCGACTCCGTACTCGCCGCCGCGTACAGCCGGATCAGCGACCAGGTACGGCGGACCCGCCGCACGCTCGACCACGCCTTCAGCGAACGGCTCGCGGCGTGGACGGCGGACGGCAGCTCCCCCGGTTCCCTGCTCACCGTCGAGTCCCTCCTGACGCGGGTCGTCGCGCCGGTCGTCGCCGAGCCGGGGCGCCGGGTCCTGCTGCTGCTCCTGGACGGGATGAGCGCGGCCATAGCGGCCGAGCTGGGGCAGGAACTGCGCGAGCAGTGGGCCGAGTTCGACCCGCTTCCCGGGGCTCACGGCGCACCGGTGCGCCGTGCCGTGGCAGCAGCGCTGCCCACACTCACCGCTGTCTCACGCACCTCACTCTTCAGCGGAACCCTGATGAAGGGCGACCAGAACGACGAGAAGCGGCTCTTCCCTCAGCACTCCTGCTGGCAGGGCGCCCCGGCGGCCGTCTTCCACAAGGACGACCTACGCGGCCCCGACACCGGCTCGCCCTTCTCCACCGCCCTCGGCGAGGCCCTCGCCAACGAGCGCATGCATGTCGCCGTCGTCCTCAACACCGTCGACGACCGGCTTGCCAAGGAACAGAAGCTCGGGGACGGCGCCTGGCAGACCAAGGAGGTCGGCGGTCTCGAACCGCTGTTGCGGGCCGCGCGTGCGAACGGCATGACCGTGCTCCTGACCTCCGACCACGGCCATGTCGTCGAACGGCGGGGCAGCAAGCTCGACGCGCCCGCAGGCACCATCGGTTCGGCCCGTCACCGCGCCCCCGGCGGCCCGGTCGCACCCTCCGAGATCGCACTGGCCGGGCCGCGGGTGGTCTGGCCGGAGCCCGGCTCACGCATCGTCGCTCTGCGCGACCACGACGCCCGGTACACCGCCCTCAAGGCGGGGTACCACGGCGGCGCGACCCTCGCCGAATTCACTATTCCGCTGCTCGCCCTGCTGCCCTTCGGTACGGAACCACCTGAAGGGTGGCGGGAGTTGGGCGATCCGGCTCCGCTGTGGTGGTCGGACGAGACGGGCATCGAGACGGGATCCGGCGCCGAGGCCGTCGCCTCGTCCGGCACCGCTGCCCCCGCCGCCACACCGTCGCGTTCGGGCGCCAAGCAGTCCAGGAAGGCCGCCCCGCCCGTGGCGGAGGGCGTCATCGGTCTCTTCGGTGAGGAGGAACTCGCCCCTCTCGCGTCCCAGAAGCCCGCCGACCCCGCACCGGAGACCGAAGCTCCGCCCACCCAGGCCCAGCCGCCTGCCGTCGCGCTCGTGGAACGTCTCGTCGCCACCGAGCTGTACGCGGCGCAGCTGGACCTGCTCGCCCGGAAGCCGCGGGAGCCGTCCGTCCTGCCCAAGGCGCTCGTGGCCCTCGTCGAAGCGGGCACCCTGCCCATGACCGCCCTGGCCGAACGCGCGGGCCAGCCCGCCAGCCGCGCCCCCGGCTTCGCCGCGACCCTGGCCCAGCTCCTCAACTACGACGGCGCCCAGATCCTGGAGATCCTTCCCGACAATCGCACCCTGCGCCTGCACCGGACCCAGCTGATCGAGCAGTTCGGGCTGCGCACCCCGTGAGCACGACGAACCGGATCCGTCCGCCGGCATTCCGGCGGTCCGGCGACCTCCCTGATGACCCCTGATGCGAGACTGTCCGGGTGAACGTGTTCGGACCCTCAGACCCTCGTGCCGGTGCACCCGTCGGCGCCGTACGCCGCCGCGCCGTCGTGGACGCACTGCGGCGCGGCGCCGTGCCCGAGAGCGGCCTCGACCTGCTCGCCACTGGCCTGGGCCGCTTCGAGCAGGCGGTCGACGAGGAACTGGACACCGTCGCCGCCGGCGGCTCGGTGTTCAAGGCGGTGCGCGGTGAGTACGGCTCGGGCAAGACCTTCTTCACCCGCTGGCTCGGCGAGCGCGCCAAGCGGCGCACCTTCGCCGTGGCCGAGGTACAGGTGTCGGAGACCGAAACCCCGCTGCACAAGCTGGAGACGGTCTACCGGCGGCTCACCGAACGCCTGACCACCGCGAGCTTCCCGCCCAGCGCCCTGCGGCCCGTCGCCGATGCTTGGTTCTACGCCCTGGAGGAGGACGCGCTCGCCGACGGCGCGGCCGAAAGTGAACTGCCGCAGGCCGTGGACCGGCTGCTCACCGCCCGCCTGGCCGAGGTGTCCCGCCAGGCCCCCGCCTTCGCCACCGCCCTGCGCGGGTACAAGCAGTCCCTGGACGCCGGCGACGAGGCGACCGCCGCCGCGGTGATGGCCTGGCTCGGCGGCCAGCCGCACGTCGCCGCTGCCGCACGTCGCAGCGCAGGAGTCCGCGGCGACCTCGACCACTTCGGCGCCTTCGGCTTTCTGCAAGGCCTGCTGACCATGCTCAAGGACGCAGGGCACGCCGGGCTCGTCCTCGTCCTGGACGAGGTGGAGACGCTGCAGCGGGTCCGCTCCGACGCCCGTGACAAGGCCCTCAACGCCCTGCGCCAGCTCATCGACGAGGTTCATTCCGGCCGCTTCCCCGGCCTCTACCTCGTCATCACCGGCACGCCCGCCTTCTACGACGGACAGCAGGGCGTCCAGCGTCTCGCCCCGCTCGCCCAGCGCTTGGCCACCGACTTCACCACCGACCCGCGCTTCGACAACCCGCGTGCCGTGCAGATCCGGCTTCCCGGATTCACCGAGGAGTCCCTGACCGGTCTGGGCGCCACCATCCGCGACCTGTACGCGGGCGGCGTCTCCTCCTCCGACTCCGCCGAGCGGATCAAGCGGCTCGCCGACGACGCGTACCTTGCGGACCTGGCAAGGGCCGTGGGCGGGGCGCTGGGTGGGAAAGTCGGAGTGGCACCGCGTCTGTACCTGAAGAAGCTGGTCGGGGACGTACTCGACCGGATCGATCAGTTCGACGACTTCGATCCGCGTACGCACTACAAACTGACCCTCGGCAGCGGCGATCTCACTGCCACCGAACGCAACCTCGCCGCGCCCCCGGCAGCCACGTCGGCCGACGACCTCGATCTCGACCTCTGATCTGTCGCCTTCCCCTCCCGTTCCCGGAAGACCAAGCGCAGGGAGCCACCCACGTGCAGGACCAGCCGCCCGGCCCCGACCCGCTCGAACGCCTCGATCCGGTCGTCCTGCACCACATCGTCAACACCCTCGGATGGCCTGATCTGCGCCCCCTGCAGAAGGCCGCCGTGGAACCACTGATGGACGGCGAGGACGCGATTCTGCTCGCGCCGACCGCGGGCGGGAAGACGGAAGCCGCCACCTTCCCCGTCCTGTCCGCCATGCGGAACCAGCACTGGACCGGCACCTCCGTCCTCTACCTGGCCCCCCTCAAAGCCCTCCTCAACAATCTCGCCCACCGCGTCGACACCTACGCCCAGTGGCTCGGTCGCCGCGCCGCGCTCTGGCACGGCGACACCCCGGAGTCCGTACGCCGCCGTATCCGCACCGAGTCGCCGGACTTCCTGCTCACCACGCCCGAGTCGCTCGAAGCGATGCTGATCAGCGTCAAGACCGACCACGCGCACATGCTCGGCCAGGTCCGTGCCGTGATCATCGACGAGGTGCACGCTTTCGCGGGTGACGACCGGGGCTGGCACCTGCTTGCCGTGATCGAACGGCTGGAACGGCTGACCGGTCACCGGATCCAGCGGATCGGGCTCTCCGCCACCGTCGGCAACCCTGACGCACTGCTTACGTGGCTGCAGGGGGCTCGCCCCGCCGAACGCCCGGGGCGGGTCGTCGCGCCCGGCATCCCCCTGCCGGACACGGCCGGGGGCACCCCGCTGCCAAGGCCCGCGGGAGACGTCGAACTTGACTACGTCGGCTCGCTCGCCAACGCCGCCAAGGTGATCTCCGCCCTGCACCGCGGTGAGAAGCGCCTGGTCTTCTGCGACTCCCGCAAGCAGGTCGAGGAACTCGGTGCGGCACTCCGGGCCCGCGACGTCACCGTGTTCCTCTCGCACGCCTCACTCTCCACCGATGAACGGGCCCGCTCCGAGCAGGCGTTCGCCGAGGCGCGCGACTGCGTCATCGTGTCCACCTCGACCTTGGAGCTTGGCATCGACGTCGGCGACCTCGACCGAGTCATCCAGATCGACTCTCCCGGCACCGTCGCCTCGTTCCTGCAGCGGATCGGCCGCACCGGCCGCCGCTCCGACACCTCCCGCAACTGTCTCTTCCTCGCCACCCGATCCGAGTCGTTGCTGCAGGCCGCCGGGCTGCTCACCCTCTGGGCCCGGGGCTGGGTCGAGCCCGTCACCCCGCCACCGTCGCCCCGTCACCTGGTCGCCCAGCAGCTGCTCGCACTCACCCTGCAGGAGCACCGCATCGGCGACCGGCTCTGGCCGGACCAGTGGAACGGCCTCGCGCCCTTCGACCGGTCGGCCGCCCCGCTCCTGAGGCACCTGATCGACGAGGGCTTCCTGGACCGCGACGGCGGCATGCTCTTCATCGGCGCCGAGGCCGAGCGGCACTTCGGCCGCCGCCACTTCATGGAACTCACCGCCTCCTTCACCGCGCCGCCCGAATTCACCGTCCTCGCCGGGCGCACCGAGATCGGCACCACCGACCCCACCGTGCTCACCGAGGAACGCCCCGGCCCGCGCCGTCTCCTGCTTGCCGGGCGCAGCTGGCAGGTCACGTTCATCGACTGGGCCCGCCGCCGTGCCTTCGTCGAACCCGTCGAGGACGGCGGTGTGGCCAAATGGCAGGGCAGCGAGGCCCGCGGCCTCTCGTTCGCCCTGACCCGCGCCATGCGCGACGTCCTCCTCGGCACCGACCCCGACATCCGGCTCACCCGCCGCGCCACCGCTGCCCTCGCCGAGCTGCGCACCGATCGCGCCCCTCATGAGGTCCACCCGGCCGGCACTCTCGTGGTCCGCGACGCCGACGCCACACGCTGGTGGACCTGGGCCGGCTACCGCGCCAATGCGACCCTCGCCGCCTCCCTCGGCAACCTCGCCGATCCCGTCCAGCGGCCCTCCGACACCCATCTCCGCCTGCGCCAAGACTTCTCCCCCACCGACTGGAAATCCGCCCGCGCCGAACTCCCGAGCGCTCTCACGCTGCCCACCGTCGACCCGCGCGCCGTCCGCGGCCTGAAGTTCTCGGCTGCCCTCCCGCCGCGCGTGGCCACCGCCACACTGGCCGAACGTCTCGCGGACTTCGACGGAGCACTGACCACGGCGCGAGAGCCGGCACGGCTCGAATGGGGGATGTGAACTCCGCTCCTGAGAGCGTGGGTTCCGCTACGGCTCCCGGGCTGCGACGGCCAGCAGGTCGTCGAATGAGTCGCAGTCGTCGTAGGCAGACGGAAGCGAGGGCAGCGCCTCCTCGCCGAGTCTGCGGACCTCTGGCGAGGAGGCTGCCTCGTATGCGTCCGGCGCATCGGCCGCGTCACGGCCGATAATCTGGTTCAACATCTGCAGTACGGGGCCGACGCCCATTGAAAGCCACCCGCCGCGAGGGCGATTCGCGTATATTGATCACGACTCGAGATGCGCGCCAGCGCCGGGACCTCACTCCAGGGTCAGCGCCAACTCGTCGATCTCGTCGCCGCGCGCCTGCGCGAAGATCCTGCCGCGCCCGGTGATGGTGAAGCCGCACTTCTCCAGCACCCGAAGAGAGCCTGCGTTGTCCGCCGCCGCGTGTGCGTGCAGCGGCCGCGCCGGCTCCAGAGCGATTAGCTTTCTCAGCGCCGCACTGGCAACCCCGCGCCCCCAGTACGCGGAAGCGATCCAATAGGTGACCTCGCGCTCGTCGGACGGCCCGAACACCGCCGCATGCCCGGCCACCGCCTCGTCCGCCAGCACGGTCCGCACTGTGACCGCGGAGTCGGAACACACCTTCACCCAATGCGCGTCGAACAGCCGCCGGTCGTAGTGGTACTTGCGTGTGACCGCGGCCATCCGCTGTGCCGTCTGTTCGCTCATGTGCGCCCAGAAGACGGCCACGTCGCTGTCCAGCACCTCACGCAGAGTGATCTTCACGTCGCCGGTTCTCCCCCTGATTGTCGCCGTTTGCTCCGCCGAACCTACCGCCGCATACCCCACAGCAGACAGACCAGGCTGAAGGAGTAGCTACTTGCCCCGCGTCTCCGAGGACGACATCCGGTGCGCCGCCGAGCAGCGTTGCGGCGACGTCACCGTCGATCTGTCAGACGGCACCACCGCCACCCTGCGCGCCTCGATGATCTGGTCGGAGACCTCACCCCTCGCTGTAGGGCGTCCGAGGGTTGGCGGGCACTGCCGGCTCACTGCCACCAGCGACCGCAGAGCCGTCGTCCATCATCAGGACCCCACCATCCCGCAAGGCATCGGCCGAGCGCCAGTCACTCGTCATCCAGGCTCCGCCACCCTCGCGGGGAACGAGGCCGTTCGACTGCCCGTACTGCCGTACAGAGCCGAAAGGCACCCGTCAGCGGTGGGAGCCCTCTGGGACTTTTCTGGGACTTCCGGCCTCATCAACTGGCACGAACGCGAAAGGGTCGAAAGATCATTCACGCAGGTCAGCACCCCTCAGCCAATCATTGCGGCAGGTCACCATGTCTCCTGGTCTCTTCCGCGACATCTGAGCCGCGCTGTCGCCGCCCCCTCCTGATCCACGAGAATGCGGAGCGGGAGGGGTGCGGCCGCACCCGTGGGACTTCGTGTGAGGGAGACGGTCAGCCGTGCACACCACGACCGCGGTCCGCGGACAGGATGAGGATTTCTTCATCTGCGGCTCATCGTGACGATGCGGTACGTCCCGCAGGCTCGTCGCCATGGCCTTCTCGCAACGCATGGCGGCGCTCGCCGCGGTCGTGGCGATACCGCTGGGTATCGCGGCGACCAGCTACGCCCTCACCGACAGCCCGGAATCGCCCAAGGCGCCCCCGAAGGTCGAGCTGGACAGCGGCTCCCCGTCGGCCGGTCCGACCGGCCCCGGGCCGACGCCCAGCGACGAGGTGGTCTCGCGGCCCCCGGTGAGCGACGACCGCTCCGGCGACGCGTCCGACGATGCCTCCGGCGGCCCGTCCGGCGGTGGAGCCGATGACGGCGCCGACGACTCCGCCGACGACGATGACGACCGCGGCGCCGGAGACCGTGACGACGGCTGATCCGGCGCCGCGCCGGCGGATATCCGCCCGGGTCCGCATCCTGCTCTGGCTCCTGGTGGTGATGGCCGTGGCGCTCACCGCCGTGGCCGCCACCACCCGCTCGATCCTGCTGCGCGACGTGGACCACCGGATCACGCGGCTGCTCGCGCAGGAGGCCAGTGAGTTCGCCAACTTCGAGGAACAGGGCTTCGACCCGGAGACCGGCCGCAGATTCACCGAACCCGACCGGCTGCTCCGGGTCTTCCTGGAGCGGCAGTACGCCGATGCCGACGAGGAGCTGATCGGCCTCGTGCGCCGGGCGGGACGCGAGCCCGCGAAGCTCGTACAGCCGCGGGAGATCCCCACCGAGCGTCCCCTGCGCAGCGATGCCGCGGCGCGCCGGGCGATCTTCGCCTCGAAGGAGCCGACCGGTACCCTGCGGCGTCCGGCGGGCGAGATCCGCTGGGCCAAGGTCGATGTCGCCCGGCACGGCGGGAGTCCGCACGGTGACGGTCCCGATGCCGCCTTCGTCGTCGCCTTTCACCCCGAGCGCGAACGGGACAAGGCGGACCAGGTGTTCCGTATCCTGCTCGCCATCTCGGGGGTCGCGCTGCTGATGACGACGGGCATCGGCTGGGCCGTCGCGGGCCGGATACTCAAGCCCGTACGGGTGGTGCGCACCGCCGCGGCGCAGCTCACCGAGCAGGATCTGACCCGGCGGATCCCCGTGCAGGGGCGGGACGACATCGCCGCGCTGGCCGACACGTTCAACGGGATGCTGGACCGGCTGGAGCGGGCGTTCGCCGCGCAGCGCGACTTCGTGGACGACGCGGGGCACGAACTGCGCACCCCCATCACGATCGTGCGCGGCCACCTGGAGCTGATGGGCGACGATCCGGCCGAGCGCGAGGAGACCGTGCGCCTGGTCACCGACGAGCTGGACCGGATGAGCCGCATCGTCGAGGACCTGCTGCTCCTGGCCAAGGCCGAGCGGCCCGACTTCGTCACCCCGGAGCCGGTGCAGCTCGCCGAGCTCACCGCCGATGTCTTCGTCAAGGCCCGCACGCTGGGCGAGCGCCGGTGGGAGCTGGGCGAGGTCGCCGACCGCGAGATCCAGGTGGACCCGCAGCGCATCACCCAGGCCATGGTGCAGCTCGCGCAGAACGCCGTGCAGCACACCACACACGGACAGACGATCCGCATCGGCTCGCGCGCCGCGGGACGCAGCATCGAGCTGTACGTCGCCGACTCGGGGCCCGGTGTGCAGCCGCAGGACGCTCAGGTGATCTTCGAGCGGTTCCGGCGCGGGACGGCCCGCCGCGGGACGCGCACCACCGGGGCCGGACTCGGCCTGTCGATCGTCCGCGCGATCGCCGAGGGGCACCGGGGCCGGGTCCGGCTGCACGACACCGAGGGCGGCGGCGCCACCTTCGTACTGGAGATCGAGAACACCGAGAAAAACACAACGAAGAACGAGAAGAGCACGGCGAAGATCACCGAGAAGAACGGGGCGGGCAGTTGAAGCGGATTCTCATCGTCGAGGACGAGGAGCGGATCGCCTCGTTCATCGAGAAGGGCCTGCGCGCCAACGGCTTCACCACGACGGTCGTCGGCGACGGGGACGCGGCGTACGACTACGCGCTCACCGGCGGCTTCGACCTGATGGTGCTCGACATCGGGCTGCCGGGCCGGGACGGCTTCACCGTGCTGCGGCAGGTGCGCGAGGACCGGATCACCCTGCCGGTCATCGTGCTCACCGCACGGGACTCCGTACGCGACACGGTGGCGGGCCTGGAGGGCGGCGCGGACGACTGGATGACCAAGCCGTTCCGCTTCGAGGAGCTGCTCGCGCGGGTGCGGCTGCGGCTGCGCACGGCGGCGCGGGCGCCCGAGGTGACGGTACTGCGCAGCGGTGGGCTGTCGCTGGACCTGCGGACCCGCCGGGCGCGGTCGGGCGAGCGGCTGGTGGACCTGACCGCCCGGGAGTTCGTGCTGCTGGAGCTGTTCCTGCGCCACCCGGGGCAGGTGCTCTCGCGCGAGCAGATCCTCTCCCACGTCTGGGGGTACGACTTCGACCCCGGCTCCAACATCGTGGATGTGTACGTACGGGCGCTGCGCAAGAAGCTGGGAGCCGAGCGGGTGGAGACGGTACGCGGGATGGGGTACCGGCTGTCCGCGTGAAGTTCCCTTCATGTACGGCTCATCGATGACTCACGGCGTCGTCCGACGCTGAGGGGGTGAGCCTGAACCTCCGCCAAGCCGCGACGTTGTGCGTGGCCCTGAGCCTCTGCGCCCTGCTCGTCGTGCCCGGGAACTTTCCCGGGCTCGGCGGTGACGCCCGGCTGACCCTCGCCGTCTTCGCGCTGGCGACCTGCGCGTGGATCGGCACGCCCATCGACGACACATACATCGCCCTGGGCGCGGGGCTCGCCCTCACGGTCACGGGGGTGATCAGCAGCGAGACGCTCTTCGGCACCCTCGGGGACTCCACCGTGTGGCTGCTGATCTGCGCGTTCGTGCTCGCCGCCGCGGTGGCCCGGACGGGGCTCGCGGGGCGGGCCGCGGCGTTCCTGGTCAGCGGGGCGCGCAGCGTACGGCAGCTGACGCATCTGACGACCGCGGCCCTGGTCGTCACGGCCTTCGCGGTGCCGGCCACCTCGGGCCGCGCGGCGCTCGCGCTGCCGGTGTTCCTGGCGCTCGCCAAGGTGCTCGCCGACCGGAAGCGACTGGTCGTGATGCTCGCGCTGCTCTTCCCGACCGTGATCCTGCTGTCCGCGGTGGCGACCCTGATCGGGGCCGGTGCGCATCTGATCACCGTGTCGGTGCTCTGGGAGGCGACCGGCGAGCGCATCGACTTCACCCGGTGGCTGCTGCTCGGCCTGCCGCTCGCCGTCGCCTCGTCCCACCTGGCGGCGGAGGCCGTCCTGTTGACGACGACCCGGCGGGCCGACCGCCGCGGTCCGGTGCGGATCACGGCCGAGCAGATCCAGGAGCACAGCGAGCAGCCGGTCACCGGTCCGCTCTCCACCGAGGAGACCCGCTGCGCGCTGCTGCTCGGCACGGTGGTCGCACTGTGGTGCAGCGAGCCGCTGCACCGGGTGCCGCCCGCGGTGGTGGCCCTGACCGGCGCGGTCGTCGCGGTCTCCCCCGCCCTGGGCACGGTGCGCCTCAAGGACGCGCTGAAGACCGTGCCCTGGGCGCTGCTGCTCTTCATGGCCGCGACGATGGCGATGGGCGTCGCGCTCGCCGACTCCGGCGCGGCCCGGTGGCTGGTCTCCGGGCTGCCCGTCTCGGTACCGCCCGCCCTCTTCCTGGCCGTCGTGATCGTCCTCAGTACGGCAGCCCACCTCATACTGCAGTCCCGCTCGGCCCGTTCGTCCGTCCTGGTGCCACTGGTCGTGGCGGCCGCCGTCGGCGCCGGGGTCAATCCGGTCGCCGCGGCCCTCGCGTCCACCGCGGCGGCCGGGTTCTGCCACACGCTGCCCGCTTCCGCGAAGCCGGTCGCGCTGTTCGCCGAGATCCCCGGGACGCCCACGTACGCGCCGCGCGACCTGCTGCGGCTGTCCGCCGTACTGGCCCCGCTGACCGCCGCGCTGGTCCTGCTCTTCGCACTCGCGGTGTGGCCGCTGCTGGGCGTACCGCTCATCGAGCCGTGAGCCGAGCTGTGAGCCGATCCCCGAGCCGGGCCGGGCACCCACTTCAACCCAAAGGAACCCACATGCTGACCCGATTCGCCGTCGCCCCCAGCGGTTTCAAGGAGTCACTGTCCGCCCGGGCCGCGGCCGAGGCCATCGCCGTCGGGGTGCGCCGCGTGGTCCCCGCGGCCGAGGTCGATCTGATTCCGCTGGTGGACGGCGGTGAGGGCACGGCCGCCGCGCTGGCCGGCGCCGCCGGCGGACGCCTGGTCGCGCTGCCCGCGACGGGCCCGGTCGGCGAGCCCGTCGGCACCCACTTCGCGCTGCTGGACTCCGGTACGGCCGTCGTCGAGATGGCCGCCGTCGCCGGGCTCTCGCTGGTGCCGCACACCCGGCGCGACCCGGGCGCCACCACCACGTACGGCGTCGGCGAGCTGCTCCGCGCCGCCCTCGACACGGGCGTGCGCCGCATCCTCGTCGGGTGCGGCGACTCCGGTACGTCCGACGGCGGCGCCGGCGCGCTCCAGGCCCTCGGCGCCCGGCTGCTCACCGCGAAGGGGTACGAACTGCCGCCCGGCGGTCGCGAGCTGGGCCGCCTCGACCGCATCGACCCGACGCACCTGGACCCTCGCCTCAAGGACGTCGAAGTGCTCGTCGCCTGCAATCCGTACAACGTCCTGTGCGGCGACCGCGGCGTGGCCCGCGTCTTCGGCCCGCAGAAGGGGGCGACCCCGCGGCAGGTGGAGGAGCTCTCGGCCGCCCTGGAGCGCTGGGCGTACGTCCTCGGGCGCGATCTGCCCACCGACACCGACCTCCGGCTCGGCCCCGGCACCGGCGCCTCCGGCGGGCTGGGCGCGGGGCTCGCGGCCCTCGGCGCCCGGCTCCTCCCCCGCTTCGACGTGCTCCTCGACCACCTCGACCTGGACGCCCGGCTGGCCCGCGCCGATCTGGTGGTCACCGCCGAGGGCGCGCTCGACCACCAGACGCCGCGCGGCAAGGTACCGGCCGAAGTGGCCCGGCGCGCCAAGCTGTCCGGACGCCCGGTCCTGGTGCTCGCGGGCACCATCGGCGAGGGCGCGCGCCAGGTCGAGGCCGTGGGCGTGGACGCGTACAGCTCGATCCTGCCCGCGCCCGTGTCGCTGCACGAGGCGCTGGGCAGGGGCGCGGAGTTCCTCACGGACGCGACCGAGCGGGCCCTTCGCCTGGTGCTGCTCGGAGCGCGGCTGGCCGCGTGACCGGTGCGGGGACGCCCCTCGTGCACAGCCGTACGGACAAGAACCCCGGTCTCTCTGTGGGAGACCGGGGTTCGTCGCGAGCGCTGGGCAGGGCTTGCACCTGCATCTCCCCGCAGGAAGCGGGGCGTCTTGGCTTGGACCACCAACGCCGGGCTCTGCACCGGTTTTCCGGCGGCGAGCTCAAGATCAACTGTACCGCACTGCCGGGACCTCGGCCACCAGCTCCCGCCGTACGAAGTCGACCAGCAGCTCCCGCATGACCGAGACCGTCATGCGCGGGGCGCCGGTGAGGACCTGGATCGCGGCGCCGTCGGTGAGGGCGGTCAGGCGCAGGGCGACGCCCTCCACGTCGAGGTCGGCGCGGAAGACGCCCTGCCGCTGGCCGCGCAGCACGATGCGGATCACGGCGTCCTGCCAGCGGGCGTAGAACTCGTTGTGCGCGGCGCGGAATTCGGGACGCACCACCGCCTCGGCCCAGTACTGCAGCCAGATCGACCACTCGTCGCGCACCCGGCCGAGCCGCGGCAGCTGCATGTCGATGAGTTTCAGCAGCCGTTCGTGCGCGTTGTCGATGGCGCGCAGCTCCTCGCTCTGCCGGACGAACGCCTGCTCCACGCAGTACTTGAGCGCCTCGGCCAGCACATCGCTCTTGCCGGGGAAGTAGTAGTGCACGGTGCCGGTGCTGGTGCCGCAGACGCGGGCGATGTCGGCGATCCGTACGGAGTGGATGCCGCGCTCGGCGATGAGCTGCCAGGTGGCTTCGAGTATCGCCTGGCGGCGGTCCTCATCGGTACGTGGCGCAGCGGTCATCCCGTCCTCCGGGTACGGCAACAGTTGGCCAAAGCTTACTGACGCGTCAGTCAAAGGCAACCTCGATCCTCGGCCGCCCCCGGAAATTACTGCCGGGAAACGTTGGCCGTATCCCTTGACGACCCCCCTTGTGATGAGGCTGACTGACGCATCAGTCAGACGAATTGCTCTCAACGAGGAGGGCCCTGTGGGGAGCGCATCACCCCCGTACGCCGCCGCGTCCGTCCTGCGGCCCGGCGTACACGAAGGCAAGGTCGCCCTGATCACCGGCGGCGGCACCGGCATCGGCCGGGCCACCGCGCTGGACCTCGCCGCGGGCGGGGCGAGCGTGGTGGTCTGCGGCCGTCGCGCGCAGCCGCTGGCCGAGGTCCGCAAGGAGATCGAGGAGGCCGGCGGCAGCTGCGTGGAGATCGCCGCCGACATCCGCGACGAGGAGCGGGTCACGGCGGTCGTGGACCGGGCGCTGGACGCCTACGGGCGGATCGACGTCCTGGTCAACAACGCGGGCGGGCAGTTCACCGCGCCCGCCGAGGACATCAGCGCGAACGGCTGGCGGGCCGTGCACCGGCTCGCCGTGGACGCCGCCTGGAACGTCACCCGCGAGGTCGCGCGGAAGGCGATGATCCCGCAACGCTCGGGGGCCGTCTTCTTCCTCGCGTTCTCGCCACGCCGCGGCATCCCCGGCATGGTCCACGCCACCGCGGCCCGCGCCGCCGTGGAGAACCTGGCGGCCGGACTGAGCCTGGAGTGGAGCCGGTACGGCATCCGCAGCGTCTGCGTCGCGCCCGGCACCATCGCCACCGGCGGCCTGGCGGACACCTACGCCGAGGCGGACCGCGAGCGGTGGGCGCAGGCCGTGCCGCTGGGCCGGCTCGGCCGCGCCGAGGACGTCTCCGGCCTGATCTCCTTCCTCGCCTCGCCCGGAGGCGCGTACATCACCGGCACCACCGTCGTCGTCGACGGCGGCGCCGACGCCTGGGGCACCGGGCACCCCGTCCCCGCACAGTCCCCGCCGCGCTCCGAGGAGGCCAACCCATGACGGTGCTCACCCCCGAAGGGCAGGTACGCGATCTGACCGCCCTGTTCGCGCCCCGCGCGGTCGCCGTGGTCGGCGCGAGCAACGACCAGGCCAAGTACGGCAACTGGCTCTCCGTGCAGGCGCTGCGGATGCAGGGCCGGCGCGCGGTGTACCTGGTCAGCAGGCGCGGCGAGCCGGTGCTCGGCGAGACCGCGTACCGGACGCTCGCCGAACTCCCCGAGCCGGTCGACCTCGTGGTGATCGCGGTGCCGGCCGCCGGTTTCGAAGCGGCCGTGAACGACGCGCTCGCGGCCGGCGCGAAGGCGATCGTCGGGATCACCGCGGGCTTCGGCGAGCTGGGCACGGAGGGCAGGGCCCGGGAAGCAGCGCTCGCCGCCCGGGTGCGCGCGGCCGGTGCCGTACTGCTCGGCCCCAACTGCCTCGGCGTGCTGGACAGCACCACCGGCCTGTACCTGGCGCCCAATCCGCTGCCCGCCGGGACCGTCGGGCTGATCTCGCAGAGCGGCAACGTGGCGCTCGAACTGAGCCGCTTCCTCACCGACCGGGGCCTGGGCTTTTCCCGCTTCGCCTCGCTCGGCAACCAGGCCGACCTGGGCGCCGCCGACCTGATCCGCAGCTGTACCGCGGACCCCGGTACCGAGCTGATCGCGCTGTACTGCGAGGACTTCGGGGACGGGCGCGCCTTCGTGGCCGCGGCGGCGGACGCCGTGGCCGCGGGCAAGCCGGTCGTGCTGCTCACCGTGGGCGGCAGCGCCGCCTCCGTACGCGGCGCCAAGTCCCACACCGGGGCGCTGACCACCGACAGCAGCGTCATCGACGCGGCCTGCCGGGCGGCCGGCATCGACCGGGTCAGCAGTCCCCGGCAGATGGCCGATCTGCTCACCGCGCTGCACCGCTTCGGGCACGCGCGGGCCGACCGGGTGGCCGTACTGTCCGACGGCGGCGGGCACGCGGCCGTCGCCTGCGACCTGGCCGAGGCACAGGGCCTGTCCCTACCGGAGTTCGGGCCGGAGCTGGCCGCCGCGCTGCGGGCCTCGCTGCCGCCCTCCGCGGGCGTCGGCAACCCGGTCGACATCGCGGGCGCCGGCGAGCGGGACATCGCTTCCTTCGCGCGCACGATGCGGCTGCTGCTGGCCGCCCCGGACACCGACGCGGTGCTGCTGACCGGGTACTTCGGCGGATACGCCAGTTACGGCGCACGGCTGGCCGGTGAGGAGCTGGCCACCGCCCGGGAGCTGGGCGAGCTGGTCCGCGCCCACGGCAAGCCGGTCGCCGTGCACACGATGTGCCCCGACAGCGCGGCCATCGAGGAGCTGCGCCGGCAGGGCGTACCGGTCTTCGCGGCCGTCGAGGACGCCGCGCAGTGCCTGGGGATGCTGGCCCGCCGTGCCGAACCGGCCGACCGGCCGGGCCTGCCGGAGGGCGACGGCAGCCGGGCCGTCACCGACGACGGCTACTGGACCGCGCGCGAGCTGGTCCGCGCGGCGGGCGTGGCCTTCCCCGCGGCGCGGCAGGTCAGTACGCCGGGGGCGGCGGCCGGGGCCGCGCGGGAGATCGGCGGCGGCCCGTACGTCGTCAAGGCGCTCGGCCTGCTGCACAAGTCCGACGCGGGCGGCGTCGCCCTCGGACTCGCGGACCCCGAGGCCGTACGGGCCGCGGCGCAGGACATGGCGGACCGGCTGGCCCCGCCCGGCTTCAGCGTCGAGGCCATGGCGGACCCGAGCCAAGGCGTCGAGATCATCGTCGGCGTGCAGCGCGACCCGCGGTTCGGCCCGGTCGCCATGGTCGGCCTCGGCGGCATCACCACCGAGGTGCTGCGCGATGTGACCTTCGCGCTGGCCCCGCTCGTACCGGCCCGGGCCAAGGAGCTGCTGCTGCGGCTGGGCGCCGCCCGGCTGCTGCACGGCGTGCGCGGCCGCCCGGCCGTCGACCTCGACGCGCTCGCCGAGGCCGTCGCCGCGATCGCCACCCTCGCCGCCACGCACCCGGAGATCGCCGAGCTGGAGGTCAATCCGCTGCTCGCGACGCCGGACGGCTGTCTCGGCCTGGACGCCCGCATCGTCCTCGCCGGCTGACTACCCATCACTTCTGAACGTCTGAGGAGACACCGTGCAGTTCGCTTACACCCCGCGCCTGGCCGAGCTGAAGGAACGTGCCGCCGGGCTCGCCGCGAAGATCATGCCGTACGAGGAGGAGTGCGAGGCGAACAATGGCCTCGTCCCCGAGGCGCTGGCCGCCATCCGGGACGAGGTGCTGGCCAGCGGCCTGCAGGCGATCAATATGCCGGCCGAGTGGGGCGGCGCCGGGCTGACCGTGCTGGAGCAGGTCGTCGTCCAGGACGAGCTGGGCAAGCTGACCGGCGCGCTCTGGGACACGGTCTGGCGGCCCGCCAACTGCCTGCGCGCCGCCACCCCCGAGCAGCGCGAGCGCTATCTGCTGCCCGGCATCCAGGGCCGCTGCCGGGACGCGGTGGCGATCACCGAGGCGGACGCGGGCTCGGACCCGTCCGGTATCAGGACCACGGCCGTGCCGGACGGCGACGGGTACGTCATCAACGGCGAGAAGTGGTTCGTGACGGTCGGCGACGCGGCGGACTTCCTGATCGTGCTGGCCAACGTGGCGCCGTCGGGCGCCCCGACGCTCTTCCTGATCGACAAGGACACCCCGGGCGTCTCGGTCAAGCGCACGCCCCGCTACACCCACACCTTCGTCTACGAGCACCCCGAGTTCCTCTTCGAGGACGTCCGGGTCGGCGCCGACGCCGTACTCGGCGGGATCGGCCAGGGCTACGAGCTGACCCGCGACTGGTTCACCGAGGAGCGGCTGATGATCGGGGCACGCACGATCGGCGCGGCCGAGCGGGCGCTGACGCTCGCCACCGACTGGGCCAAGGAGCGCGTCCAGGGCGGCGAACCGCTGATCAACCGGCAGCTCATCCAGGGCATGCTCGCCGACTCGGTCGTGGACATCACCACCAACCGGGCCTTCACCCACCAGGTGGCCTGGGAGTTCACCGAGGGCGGCGACCGCAAGCTGCTGCACGCGCGGGCCGCGACGGTGAAGCTCGCCGCGTCCGAGGCGTCAGGCCGCGTGGTCGACCGCTGCCAGCAGATCTTCGGCGGCCGCGGCTACATGCGGGACCAGCCGGTCGAGCGGCTCTGGCGCGAGCTGCGCGTGGACCGCATCTGGGAGGGCACCTCGGAGATCCAGCGGCTGGTGATCGCCAACGAGATCACCAAGCGCGGACTCGGCGGGCTGCTGTCCTTCGCGCCGGCCCCCGCTCCGGAGGCGTGAGTGGCGGCCACCGGCACGGCCGGCACGGTCGAGGTCACCGTGCACGGCCGGGTCGCCGAGCTCGTCCTGTGCCGCGAGGCCAAGCTCAACGCCCTCTCCACGCACCTGG
This sequence comes from Streptomyces purpurogeneiscleroticus, assembly GCF_020024005.1. Taxonomy (NCBI): domain Bacteria; kingdom Bacillati; phylum Actinomycetota; class Actinomycetes; order Kitasatosporales; family Streptomycetaceae; genus Streptomyces; species Streptomyces purpurogeneiscleroticus. Next base: position 8,041 of record NZ_NHSG01000360.1, on the reverse strand, counting down.
AGACGCGGCTCCTGGAGGCGCTGCGCTCCCCCGCAGTGCGCGACAGCCGGGCCGTGGTGGTCACCGGAGGGGCGCGGGTGTTCTCGGCCGGGGCCGACACCACTGAGCTGCGGGAAATGACGCCCGAGGCGATCGCCGCGTACTACCGCTCCTCGGGCGCGGTGTACGAGGCGCTGGCCGCGCTGCCGCAGCCGACCGTCGCCGCGGTCGCGGGCCACTGCCTCGGCGGCGGCTTCGAGCTGGCGCTCGCGGCGGACTTCCGGATCGCCGACGACAGTGCCGGGTTCGCGCTGCCGGAGGTCGGTATCGGCATCCTGCCCAGCTCCGGCGGGGTGACCCGGCTGGTACGCGCGATCGGTCCGGCCCGCACCCGTGACCTGGTGCTGCGCGGCCGGCGGGTGGCGGCGGCCGAGGCGTACGCGTGGGGGCTGGTCACCGAAGCCGTCCCGCGCGGCGCGCACCTCAAGAGAGCGCGGGAGCTGGCCGCCGAGCTGGCCGGGCAGCCGCCGCTGGCGGTCGCGCTCACCAAGCAGGTGATCGGCGCCGCCGCCGAGGCGCCCCGCGAGACGGGCCTGTTGCTGGAACAGCTCGCGTACGCGGCGCTGCACCGCACCGACAACAGCTGAGAGCCCCGGGGGCGGGCCGCGGAGAGGGACCCGTGGCCCGCCCCCTTCCGTCCCCCTCCCGAAGGAGTCGCATCGTGACAGCCAGTCCGATCATCGAAACCCGGTCCATCGATTACGTGCCGCTGGCCGAGCGGCACGGCAAGGTGTGGCACCTCTTCCCCGTGTGGTTCGCGGGCGACGCCCACCTGGCCACCATCGCGACCGGCGCCATCGGCGTCGCGCTGGGCGGCAACCTCATATGGACCGCGATCGCCGTGGTGCTCGGCGGCGCGTTCGGCACGTTCTTCATGGCCTTTCACTCCACCCAGGGCCCGCAGCTCGGGCTGCCGCAAATGGTGCAGTCCCGCCCGCAGTTCGGGTACGTGGGCGCGCTGCTGGTGTGGGTGGTGGCGCTGACCACGTACATCGGGTACACCGCGTTCAACCAGATCCTGATCGCGCAGACGATGCACCACCTGGCCGGCACCCCGGCCGCGGCGAGCTACATCGGGTACGCGGCGCTGGCCATCGTCCTCGCGGTCATCGGCTACGACGTCATCCACCGCGCCTCCCGCTGGCTCACGTACCTGGTGATCGCGGTGCTGGCGGTCTTCTCGGTGGGCGTCGTGGTGGCCGACCCCTTCTCGCCCGCGCAGCTGGACCTCGGCGGCTTCGTCCTCGCGCCGTTCCTGGTGCAGTTCTTCACCGCGGCCGTGTACCAGATGTCCTGGTCGATCTATGTCTCGGACTACTCGCGGTATCTGCCGCCGACGGTCGGCGTGCGGTCGTCCTTCTGGTGGACGTACCTGGGCGCGTGGATCGGCGGCGCGTGGATGATGCTGATCGGCACGGTCGCGGCGGGGCTGTTCCCGAAGGCCGAGCTGGTCGACTCGGTGATCTCGGCGGGTGACGAGCTGTTCCCCGGCTTCGGCGTGACGCTGCTGCTGGTCTCCGTCGTGCCGCTGATCTCCATCGGCACGCTCAACTTCTACGGCGGCAGCCTGACCCTGCTCTCCAGCATGGACTCGGTACGGAAGATCCGGCCGACGCTCACCAAGCGGATCGTCTCGCTGCTGGTACTCGGCGTGCTCTCCACCATGATCGCGTTCGGCTCCGACAAGTCGTTCCTGACCGACTTCGAGCACTTCCTGACCGTACTGGGTTACCTCTTCACCCCCTGGACGGCGATCAACCTGGTCGACTTCTACGTGGTGCGGCGCGGCCACTACTCGATCCGGGAAATCTTCAACCCGCGCGGGATGTACGGGCGGTGGAGCGGGCGCGGGCTGCTCGCCTACGGGATCGGCTTCCTGTCGATGCTGCCCTTCGCGGAGCTCGGAGACCTCCATGGACCGGGCGCCGCGTGGGTGGGCGGCGCCGACATCACCATGCTGATCGGCCTGCCGGTCTCCGCCGGGGTGTACGTACTGGCCTGCCGGTCGCTGGATCTGACGGCCGAGCGGGCCGCGGTGGCGGCGGCGGACGCGGGGCTGGAGGACGGCGGGACGGCCGCCGAGGGCGACGCGCCCGTCAGCGATACAGCTCCCGCGCGATGATCGTCCGCTGCACCTCCGTCGCGCCCTCGTAGATGCGCGGCGCGCGCACCTCCCGGTAGAGATGTTCCAGCAGGTGGCCGCGGCGCAGGGCGCGGGCGCCGTGGATCTGCACGGCGGCGTCGACGGCCTCCTGGGCGGTCTCGGTGGCGAGCAGCTTGGCCATGGCGGCGCGCTTGGCGATGCCGGGCGCGCCCGCGTCGTAGGCCGCGGCCGCCGCGTACACCAGCAGCCGGGCCGCCTCGATACGGGTGGCGAGGTCGGCGAGGCGGTGGGAGACGGACTGCAGGTCCTTCAGCGGCCCGCCGAACGCCTCACGGGACGCGGCGTGTTCGAGTGCCGCGTCCAGCGCCGCCTGGGCCATGCCGACGGCGAAGGCGCCGACGCTGGGCCGGAAGAGGTTCAGGGTGCGCATCGCGACGCCGAAGCCGCGGCCCGGCTCGCCCAGGACGTCGGCGCGGCCGACCGGGACGCCGTCGAAGACGAGGGTGCCGATGGGGTGCGGGCTGAGCATGTCCAGGTGCTCGCCGCTCAGCCCGGGCCGGTCGGCGGGGACGAGGAAGGCGGTGACGCCGCGGGCGCCGGGGCCCTCGCCGGTGCGCGCGAAGACGGTGGCGAAGTCGGCCTCGGGCGCGTTGGAGATCCAGCACTTCTCGCCGGTGAGCCGCCAGCCGTCGCGCGCGCCGGTGCCCTCCGGCTCGGCGGCCAGGGTGAGCGCCGCCGCGTCGGAGCCCGCGCCGGGCTCGCTGAGCGCGAAGGCGGCGACCGCGCGCCCTGCGGTGACCTCCGGCAGCCAGCGCGCCCGCTGCTCCTCGGTACCGGACTGCAGTACGGGGTAGGCGCCGAGTCCCTGGAGCGCGAGCGCGGTCTCCGCCTCCGTGCACTCCTGGGCCAGCGACTCCCGCAGCAGGCACAGGTCCAGGGCGCGGACGGTGCCGCCCTCGGGGAACAGCCGGCGCAGCAGCCCCAGTTCGCCGAGCGCGGCCACCAGCGGGCGGTTGACCCGGCCCGGCTCGCCCTTCTCGGCGAGCGGGCGCAGCTGCGCGGCGGTCAGCTCCCGGAGTTCGGCACACCAGGTCTCGTCGCCGGCGTCCAGCGCGAATGCGGTCACAGGGCGGCTCCCTTGTCGCGGTCCGGTCTCTCGCGTCTGCTCTGTCGGTTCTGCTTCCTCGCGGTCCGACGCGCGCGGTCTGCTTTCTCGCGGTCCGACTCGCGCGGTCCGCCTTATCGCGGTCTGTTGACTGCCGTCACGAACACGTTACGCTGGCGAACCGTCCGTACGGCAGTCCCCGGCGGCCCTCGGACACCACGGCTGAGCGTCACGAGGGGGCGCATGCGTCATGGACCTACAGCCATCGGCCCACGCCGACACCTTCTCCCGCGACCATCTCCCACCACCCCAGCAGTGGCCGCACCTCGGCGATCTGGGCTACCCCGACCGGCTCAACTGCGGTACCGAGCTGCTGGACGGCTCGCTGAACCGGTTCGGCGCGGAGCGGCCCGCCCTGCGCGACGGCGGCGGGACGGTCTGGACATACGGCGAGCTGCGCGAGCGCGTCAACCGCATCGCGCACGTCCTGAGCGACGACCTCGGCGTGCGGCCCGGCACGCGCGTACTGCTGCGCGGACCGAACTCCCCCGCGCTCGCCGCCTGCTGGCTGGCGGTGATGAAAGCGGGCGCGGTGGCGGTGACCGTACCGGCCGCGCAGCGCGCCCACGAGCTGGCCACCATCTGCGACCTTGCGCGTATCCGGCACGCGGTGTGCGACGTACGGTCGGTGGACGATCTGGCCAAGGCCGCGCTGCCCGATCTGGCGGTCACCGCGTACGGCGGCGAGGCGCCCGACGATCTGCTGCGCCGGGCCGCCGGCAAGCCCGCCGCGTACACGGCGGTGGACACCTCCGCCGACGATGTCGCGCTGATCGCGTTCACCTCCGGCACCACCGGGCGGCCCAAGGGCTGTATGCACTTCCACCGGGACGTGCTCGCCATCGCCGACACCTTCTCGGCACAGGTGCTGCGGCCCGTGCCGGACGACGTCTTCGCGGGCAGCCCGCCGCTGGGCTTCACCTTCGGCCTCGGCGGCCTGGTGATCTTCCCGCTGCGGGCGGGGGCCAGCGCGCTGCTCACCGAAGGGGGCGGCCCGCGCGGGTTGCTGCGGGACATCGCGGCCCACCGCGTCTCCGTCCTGTTCACCGCGCCCACCGCCTACCGCGCGATGCTGCCGGAACTGGCCGGGTACGACGTCACGTCGCTGCGCCGCTGCGTCTCGGCGGGTGAGAACCTGCCCGCGGCCACCTGGCACGCCTGGCACGCCGCGACCGGTCTGCGGCTCATCAACGGCATCGGCGCGACGGAGCTGCTGCACATATTCCTCTCGGCCGCCGACGAGGCCGCCCGTCCCGGGTTCACCGGAGTGCCGGTGCCGGGGTACGAGGCGCGGGTGGTGGACGCGGCGGGCCGCCCTGTGCCGGACGGCGAGCCGGGGCTGCTGGCGGTGCGCGGCCCGACCGGCTGCCGCTACCTCGCCGACCCACGCCAGCTGGAGTACGTACGGGACGGCTGGAATCTCACCGGCGACACCTATGTGCGCGAGCCGGACGGCTACTTCCGCTATGTCGCACGCGCCGACGACATGATCATCTCGGCCGGGTACAACATCGCCGGGCCCGAGGTCGAGGAGGCGTTGCTGCGGCACCCGGCGGTGGCCGAGGCGGCCGTGGTGGGCCGCTTCGACGCGGAACGCGGACAGGTCGTGGTCGCCCATGTGGTGCTCGGCCCCGGCCTCACCCCTTCGGAGGAAACCGTCGCCGCGCTGCGGGAGTTCACCAAGGCCGAGATCGCGCCGTACAAGTGCCCGCGCGAGATCGTCTTCCACGACGCGCTGCCCCGGACGCCGACCGGCAAACTCCAGCGCTTCCGGCTGCGGGCACCCCTGCAGGGTGCCCCTTTAGAGTGACGGCGTGAGTGACCCCCAGCCGCAGCGCACCCCACGGTCCCTGATCGTCACCTTCTACGGCGCGTACGGACGCGACGCGAAGGGCGAACCGCTGGGGCCGGTGCCGGTGGCCGCGCTGATCACGCTGCTGGGCGTGGTGGGCGTGGACCCGCCGTCGGTGCGCTCGGCGGTCTCCCGCCTCAAGCGCCGCGACCTGCTGGTGCCCGCACGCACGCCGGCGGGCGCCGCCGGGTACGCGCTGTCGGCGGACGCGCGCGAGCTGCTGGCCGACGGCGACCGGCGGATCTACGGGCGGCCCGCCGCACGCGCGAGCGACGGCTGGGTGCTGGCGGTGTTCTCGGTACCCGAAGCGGAGCGGCACAAGCGGCACTTGCTGCGCTCCCGGCTGGCCCGGCTCGGCTTCGGTACCGCGGCTCCGGGCGTATGGATCGCCCCGGGCCATCTCTACGAGGAGACCCGGCACGTACTGCGGCGCCTGCACCTCGATCCGTACGTCGACCTCTTCACCGGCGCGCACGCCGGGTTCGCGCCGACGGTGGAGGCGGTGGCGCGCTGGTGGGACCTGCCCGCGATCGCCGGGCGGCACCGCGCGTTTCTCGACGCGCACGAGCCGGTGCTGCGGCGCTGGACGCACCGCCGCGGGACGGTGCCGGAGACGGCTTACCACGACTATCTGCTGGCCCTGGACGCCTGGCGGCGCCTGCCGTACGCCGATCCCGGCCTGCCCGCCGCGCTGTTGCCGGACGACTGGCCCGGCGGGCGCGCGGCGGCGGTCTTCGGCCGGCTGCACCGCCGGCTGCACGCGGCGGGCGCGGAGTTCGCGCACGGCGTGCTGGGTGAGCGGGGCGCGCTGGGTCCCCGGTGAGGGACGGGCCTCCGCATGGGGGGTCCGGCGTGCGCACGGGCGGGGAACGGCCGTCAGGGTAGCGGCGCGTTCGCGCGCGAGGCACGTCGTGCGGAGCAGGCGTCGTGCGGAGCAGGCGCAGTGCGGGCGGGCGTCGTACGGGGCGGGCACGGGGATGCGGCCCCGGGGCGACGGCGGCGGAGCGCCTCAGCGCATCCGGTGGTACCCGGCGGCCATCTCGACCGGGCGGGGGCGGGAGGCGGCCACCGCGGCGACCACGTCCCGGAAGGAGCTGCACATCCGGGTGCCGGCCACCGCGGCCAGCTCCCCGAAGCGGCCCACGCCGTAGGTCACGGCGATCGGGGCCATGTGGGCGGTGACGGCCATGCGCATGTCGCCGACGGTGTCACCGACGTAGGCGCTCTCGCGCGGCGAGACGCCGAGCTGCGAGACGGCGCGCAGCGCCATCTCCGGGTGCGGCTTGCCGCGCCGCACCATGTCGTGGCAGATGACCGGGCCGACCAGGTCGCGGATGCCCATCACGTCCAGCAGCGCCTCGGCGCTGCGCGCGACCTTGGAGGTGGCCACGGCCAGTTCGATGCCGTGCGCGCGCAGCGCGGACAGGCCGGAGGAGACGCCGGGGAACAGCAGCCGCGGGCCCTCGCGCAGCACTTCGTGGGCGAAGAGTTCGCGGTAGCGACCCATCGCGGTGAGCACCGCCTCGTCCGTCTCCGGGCGGCCGAGCAGCTGCCCGAAAGCAGCCGGGGCCGGCTTGCCGACCGCGGCCGCGGCCTGCCGGGGCGTCACCCGGCGCCCCTGCTCCGCGACCACCTTCGAGAGCAGCCGGCCAATGGCGGGCAGCGTGTCGGCGAGGGTGCCGTCCAGGTCGAATACGACAGCCCGGATCGGGACCGCACCGCCGGCCCGCGGCGTCCCCCCGATGCCTTCGCCGACGTCCGCTGAATCGCGCATTGCTCGATACCTTTCCGATGCGTTGACGGGCCGGGCGGAGTCCAGGACTCCCACCGGCGATGAGGAACTGAAACCGATGCATGTGTGAAGAGTGAAGCGGTTCCGTCGGCGCGCAACGCCGCGGGGGCCTGGCGGGGAAGCGCTACAACGGCTTTCATAGAGGCAACGCGTTTCCGTTGCTCACCTTTGCAGATTTAAAAACCGCCTGCGCTGTTTGTCAATGCGCTGAGCCACACCTCACACACAACGCGTACACGACTGCAACGTGTGTGACGCCCGTGACGAACCGTCATCCGGCCGTCACAGCGCGACGATCATGGGGGTCGCACTTCGGCCACCTCGGCTTCGCGAGATCGGCCGGTTACCGCGCCCGACGCCGCCGGGCCGTACCATATTGAAACCGCATGGTTGGTTTTTCTCGCTACCCTTTCGCCGCATCGGACCACATGAACCAAGAACCATGTGCGCCATCGAGCCATGGGCTCCCGCGTGACGGAGCCCTCGGCCCGCCGAGCCCGCGAGCCGGATCGGCTCATCGAGCCCGCGAGCCGGACGAGAGACAGGACGGACACAGTGCCCACGCAGCACCGCGCGATCCAGAGCCGCCAGGCGCTCATCCGCTCGGCCGCCCAGAGCTTCATCGACAAGGGCGTCTCCGCCTCCGGCATGGTCGACATCAGCCGGCGCGCGAGACTGAGCAAAGGCGCGCTCTATTTCCACTTCGAGTCCAAGGAAGAGCTGACCCTCGCCGTACGGGACGAGGCGCTCGGCGCGCTGCGCGAGCTGGAGGACCAGCTGCTGCGCGCGCCCGACCCGGTACTGAGCGCGTCCCGCGACTTCGCCGCCGCCCTGCTGGACCGGGTCGACCGGGACGTCGTCGTCCGCGCCGGGCTGCAGATCCGCCCGGAGAGCGACCCCGCGCCCAGCGGCGCCCTGCTGCACCGGCGGTGGTGCACGCTGTTCCTGGAAAAGGCCGCCGCCGACCGCTCGGCGGGCCGGCTGCCCCCGGACACCGACCCGCAGCGGCTCGCCCGGGCGCTGACCACGATGGTGGTCGGACTGCTGGAGCTCGGCCACGCGGACCGTACGTGGTGGAGCCGGGAGGCC